>NZ_JBQTCJ010000021.1:0-64345 GCF_052380005.1 Salinarimonas sp. NSM | reverse complement strand
CGTGCAGACGATGCGCCAGGGGATGCCCGCGCAGGAGAGGATCGCCAGCGCCCGCGCCCGCCAGGGGCAGCCCTCCGCCGCGACCGCCAGCGGCAGCGGCCCCGCCGGCGGCGCGGCGTCGCGGCGCGCGAACCAGGCCATCGGCTCGGGCCGCAGCCGGCGCGCGCCCGGCGGGAAGGGCGGGCCGCCGTCGGAGAGGATCGCGAGGTCGAGCTTGCCCGCCTCCGCGAGCGCGAGGAGCTCCGACGAGAAGGCGACGGTGAGCTCCACCGCCACGTCCGGCGCCGCCGCGGCCGCCTGCGCCAGCGCCGCGGGCAGCCGCACGAGGCCGACGTCGTCGGCGACGCCGAGGCGCACGCGCGCGGAGGCGAAGTCCGTCTCGAAGCGCTCGCCCACCTCGGCGACGAGGGCGAGGAAGCGCCGGGCGTAGCTCGCCAGCGCCAGGCCCTCGCCGTTCGCCCGCATGCCGTCGCGGGTGCGCACGAAGAGCGCGCGGCCGAGCTGGCGCTCGATACGCACGAGCTGCTTGCTGACCGCCGAGGGCGTCATCGACAGCGCGGCCGCGGCGCGGCGCACCGAGCCGAGCTCGACCACGGCGAGCGCCACCCGCATCGCGTCCGAGCGCAGGATCTGCCGGACGGCGGAGGAGGGCTCCGCATTTCCCATGCTCGCGTTTCCCCCCGGCGTACGCAGCGGTGACGAGGTTTCGCTACAGGAGTGGCTGCTGCGCGTATATCTGTCAACGAAGGAACGGATGTTCGCGCGAGACGGTGCGCCGCGGGCGCTTGGGGCAACGAGTCGTCGGCGGTCGGCCGCGGCGGACGCCCGTTCCGGCGATCCCGGGGTCGATTGGGCCGGCCCCCTCCGGCTCGGCGCCCGGGATCGCGCGCCCCGCGCCGACGCCTGCCGAAAGGAGGAGGAGCCCATGGACGCCCTCGAGCACGCATTCCCGTCGGAGCTCGCGACGCCACATCGATTCGTCCACGACGGCCGGCCGGTCGCCTGGGGCAGCGCCGGGGACGATGCCGGTGAACGTCCGCCGCTCGTCCTCGTGCACGGCACGCCGTTCTCCTCGCAGGTGTGGCGGCGGATCGCACCCTGGCTCGCGCGTGATCGGCGCGTGTACTGGTTCGACCTCCTGGGCTACGGCCGATCGGCGATGGTGCCGGGCGCGGACGTGTCGCTCGGCGTGCAGAACGGGCTCCTCGCCGCGCTGGTGAAGCACTGGGGCCTGGAGCGGCCCGAGGTGCTCGCCCACGATTTCGGCGGCGCGACGGTGCTGCGGGCGATCCTGCTCGACGGGCTTCCCGTCGCGCGCCTGACGCTGGTCGACCCCGTGGCGATCGCGCCGTGGGGCTCGCCTTTCGTCCAGCACGTGCGGTCCCATGAAGAAGCCTTCTCGGGGTTGCCGGACTATGCGCACGAGGCCATGCTGGAGGCCTACATCGCGGGCGCGGCGCATCGGCCTCTGAGCGCGGAGGCGCGCGCCGTGCACATGCGGCCCTGGCTCGGCGCGGTGGGGAAGGCGGCGTTCTACGCCCAGATCGCGCAGATGGACCAGCGCTTCACGGACGCGATCGAGCCGCGGCTCGGCGCGCTCGACATGCCGGTCACCCTGCTGTGGGGCGAGAGGGACGCGTGGATCCCCGTCTCGCAGGGGGAGCGGCTCGCGAGGATGATCCCCGGCGCGCGGCTCGTGCCGGTGCCGGAGGCCGGGCACCTCGTCCAGGAGGACGCGCCCGAGAGCGTGGTCGCCGCCGTCCTCGGCGCGGCGGCCCGACGAGAGCCGTGACCGGAGCGACGACCATGAGCACGGACGAGACCGGAGGGGATGCGAGGGGCGCCGCGGCGGGGGACGGCGGGCGGGTCGACCCGCTGCTCTCGCCCGTCACCATCGGGCGGCTGCGGCTGCGCAACCGCATCCTCTCGACCGCGCACGCGCCCGCCTTCGCCGAGGGCGGACACCCGCGGGAGCGCTATGCCGCCTACCACGTCGAGAAGGCGAAGGGCGGGCTCGCGCTCACCATGATCGGCGGCTCGACCAACGTCTCCGTCGACAGCCCCTCGGTGTTCGGCCAGCTCTACGCGGGGGACGATTCGATCCTGCCCTGGTTCCGGGCGCTGACGGACGGCGTGAAGGCACACGGCGCCGCCGTGATGTGCCAGCTCACGCACATGGGACGCCGGACACTGTGGGACGACGGCGCCTGGCTCCCCGTCGTCGCGCCCTCGCCGCTGCGCGAGCGCGCCCATCGGGCGATCCCGAAGGCGCTCGAGCCCGCAGACCTCGGCCGCATCCGCCGCGACTTCGCCCGCGCCGCCCGGCGCTGCGTCGCGGCGGGCTTCGACGGCATCGAGCTCCTGGCCCACGGCCATCTCCTCGGCCAGCTGCTGACCCCGCACGCCAACCGCCGCGAGGACGCGCTCGGCGGCCCTCTGGAGCAGCGGCTCGTGGCGGTGCTCGACATCGTGCGTGGCGTGCGCGACGCGATCGGCCCGGAACCGGCGCTCGGCCTGCGCATCCCGGGCGACGAGCATCGCGGCGGCGGGCTGTCCGCGGAGGACTGCGTGGCGATCGCGCGGGCGCTCGCGGGCTCGGGGGCCATCGACTTCCTCAACGTCGTCGCAGGTGCGCCCTACGACAATCTCGGGCTCGCCGAATGGGTGCCGCCGATGGGCATGGGCGAGGTCGGCCACCTCGCCGCCGCCGGGCGCATCCGCGCGGCCGCTCGCGTGCCGGTCTTCGCCGCCGGCGGCGTCGCCGACCTCGCCACCGCGCGATACGGCCTGGCCGAGGGGCTCGTCGACATGGTCGGCATGACCCGCGCCCACATGGCCGATCCGCATCTCGTGGCGAAGCTCGCGCGCGGGGAGGAGGACCGCATCCGCCCCTGCGTGGGGCTCGGCTACTGCGTCGACCGGGTGAACCAGGGCAAGGCGGCGGTGTGCGGCCACAACGTCGCGACGGGCCGGGAACTGACGCTTCCCCACGTGATCCCCCCGACGGACGGCGCGAGAAAGCGCGTCCTCGTCGTAGGCGGCGGGCCGGGCGGGCTCGAGGCGGCGCGCGTCGCGGCGCTGCGCGGCCACGCAGTGACCTTGCACGAGGCGACCGCGCGGCTCGGCGGCCAGCTCCTGCTGGCGGGCGCCGGGACGGTGCGGCGCCAGACCCTCGGCGTCGTCGAGTGGCTGGTGGACGAGGTCGTCCGCACGGGCGTCGACGTGCGCTTCGAGTCGTATCTGGAGGCCGAGGACGTGCTCGCGGCGCAGGCCGACGTCGTCGTCCTCGCCACCGGCGGTCTGCCGGCGATCCCGGACGTGCCCGGGGCGGAGCGGATCGACAGCGTGCACGACTTGCTCGGCGGCGCGGTGCGGCCGGAGGGCACGCTCGTCGTCTACGACGAGATCGGGGGCCACGCCGCCGCCGCGGCGGCGGAGGTCGCCGCGCGCAAGATCGTCTCGCAGCCGGGGGCGCGGGCCGGCGCGCGCGTGATCTTCGTCACGCCCGACGAGATGCCGCTCCAGGACCTCGGACCCACCACCCGCGCCGTGGCGCTGCGCGCGCTCTTCCGGCTCGGCGTCGTCTTCGTGCCGAACCGCGCGCTCGTCGGGGTGGAGCCGCAAGAGCGCGCGCGGGGCAACGGGCTCGGCCTTCGGCTCGAGAACACGCTCACCGGGGAGCCGGAGCCGATCGAGGCCGCCGGGCTCGTCGTCGAGAACGGCACCGTGCCCCTCGACGAGATCTGGCGGGCGCTGGTGCCGCACGCGTCGAACGCCGGCGTCCTCGGCCTCGACCGCATCGGGGAGGACCGCTTCGACTTCCCGATCGAGAACCCGTCCGGGCGCTTCGTCCTCGCCCGCATCGGCGACGCGGTCGCCTCGCGCAACATGCATGCGGCCATGCTGGAGGGGATGCGCGTGGCGATGAGCCTGTGAAGCCGCGCCCGTGACCCTCACCGCGGGCCGCGGGCGGCGGCGGGCGGAATCAGCCCCTCCGCAGCGAGGAGATCGGGGATCGCCTTGCGGAAGGCGAAGAAGCCGCGGGTGGCGTGGGGCCAGGCACGATCATCGAGGGAGCGGCGCAGCCGCAGGAGCGCGACGCCGGCATCCGCCAGCGACGCCTCGGCCCGGGCCAGCGCCTGCGCCGCGGGGCCGACGGGGGCCCAGGCGGTCACCAGCGCACCGACGCGCAGCGCCCGTGCGGCGTCGGTGAGCGCCTGTGGCGCCAGCGAGACGGTGTGCGCGGGCACGCCGAAGTGATCCGCCGCCCGCTCCGCCGCATCCGCGGCCGCGCCGCGGGCGAAGGCGAGCACCGCCGTCGACGTCGACAGCGGCGAGCGCGCCGCCGTCGCATGGCCGACGAGGACCGCCTTGGGCCGCACCGGCCCGATCTCCCAGTGCTCCGGCGTCATGTCCTCCTCGGTGACGAGGAGCGCGGCGTCGACCGCGCGCGGCCTGTCGGCAGGCGGCACGCCCGCGGGCGGGGGCGGCGGCGGCTCGCAGAGCGGCTCGGCGTCGCGCGAGAGACAGTCGGGCGCGAAGCGGCCGTTGGTGAAGCGGGCGATGTTGTCGGCCCGCGCGAGATAGGTCTTTCCCGGCGTCTGCAGCCCCGCCGTCCAGCGCCAGGAGAGCGTGTTCGAGGCGGGATCGCCGTCGAGGAGATGGCGCAGGAAGAAGTCCGCCCCCAGCGCCCATGGCAGGCGCAGGGTGAAGATCCAGATCGAGGAGAACCACATCCGCGCGTGGTTGTGGAGATACCCGGTCTCCGCGAGCTCGCGGGCCCAGTCGTCGAAGCCGGCGATGCCGGTGCGCCCCGCGGTCGCCTCCTCGACGCGCCGGCGCAGCGACAGGTCCGTCTCCAGCGCCCGCAGGTCGGCGGCGAGCCGCGCGAGGTAGCGCTCCCACATCGCCGGGCGCTGCTCCAGCCAGCCCTTCCAGTAGGTGCGCCAGAGCACCTCCTGCACGAACTTCTCGGCCGCCTCGAGATCGTGCTCCGCGAGCACCGCCGCCAGCACCTCGCGCTCGCTCACGAGGCGATGGCGCACGAACGGGGAGAGCGTCGACACGTTTCCGCGGTCGCGCGGGCCGCGATCCTCGCTGCGGCTCGCGGCATAGGCGCTCCCCGCCCGCGGCACGAAGCGGGCGAGGCGGGCGAGGCCCTCGGCGCGGGTCGGTGGCGCGAACATGCGATCCTCCTTCGGCGCGGACGCGCGCGGCTCCGGAGGGGGATGATAGGTCGCGGATCCGTTGGAAGACGGCGCGGCGGATCGCCGCGAGGCGGCGGCGCCTCAGCCGCGGCCGACGAACGGCATCTTCGTCGCCATCACCGTCATGAACAGCACGTTGGCGTCGAGCGGCAGGCTCGCCATGTGGGCGACGGCGCGCGCGGCGTGGGCGACGTCCATGGTGGGCTGCGGCGGCGGCGCGCCGGGCGCGTCCGCGCGGGCCGCGTTGAGCGCGCGCACCATCTCCGTCTCGGCGTTGCCGATGTCGATCTGCCCCACCGCGATGTCGTGCGCCCGCCCGTCGAGGGCGAGCGCCTTGGTCAGCCCGGTGATCGCGTGCTTGGTCGCCGTGTAGGGCGCCGAGTTCGGCCGCGGCGTGTGGGCGGAGATCGAGCCGTTGTTGATGATGCGTCCGCCCTTGGGATCTTGGCGCTTCATCAGCCCGTACGCGGCGCGCGCGCACAGGAAGGCACCGGTGAGGTTGACGTCGACGGAGAAGCGCCACTCCTCGAGGGGGAGCTCGTCCACCTCCACCCCGCGGGCGAACAGGCCGGCATTGTTGAAGAGGCAGTCGAGCCGGCCGAAGCGGGCGACGAGCGCCGCGAAGAGCGCCTCGACGGCCGCCTCGTCGGCGACGTCGGTGGGGACGGCGAGCGCCTCGCGGCCGATGGCCCGCACTTCGCCCGCGACGTCCTCCAGCGGCTGCGGCCGGCGCCCGGCGAGCACGAGGTCGAACCCGCCGCGCGCCAGCTCCACGGCCGCCGCCGCCCCGATCCCGGACCCCGCCCCCGTCACCAGCGCGATCTTCGTCATGCCCGTCGTCCTCCCCGCTTCTCGCCCCTCGCGCGCATTTCAGCGCACCGGCAGGTTAGCCGGACGGGGGCGGCAGTGCCAGCGGGTGGCCCTGTACCCGCGGCGGGCTCAGCGGTTCACGCGGATGACAGTCGTCCCGATCTCGACGTAGATGCGCCGCCCTTCGTTCTCGGCACGCCGTGGCCATTCGTGCTCGACGAGCGTGAGCGCCGAGGCCAGGCGCCGTGCGGCATCCGGCTCGAAGCAGCAGAGCTTGATCAGGCTCAGCGAGCGAAAGCGAGCGCGGCTTCCGAGTCCCTGTCGCTGCGCCGCCCTGCGCATGT
Source organism: Salinarimonas sp. NSM (assembly GCF_052380005.1). NCBI lineage: Bacteria > Pseudomonadati > Pseudomonadota > Alphaproteobacteria > Hyphomicrobiales > Salinarimonadaceae > Salinarimonas > Salinarimonas sp. NSM. The sequence continues at coordinate 57,984 of NZ_JBQTCJ010000021.1, read as the reverse complement.
CCTTGTCGAAGGACACGAGGACGAAGTCGTTGACCTCGGCGACGGTGCAGACGACGGTGTCCGCCGCGCCCTGGCCGGTGACGTCCTTCGCGAGAACAACCTCGTAGCCGGCATCTGCGAGCATGACGCCGACCGACCTGGGTACGTTCTCGTCGAGGTAGAACTTCAGGTGCGCCCACTCCGCTACGCGGCCGCGCCGTCCGCATAGGCCAGGGCGGCCTCGACGTCGGCGCGGGTCAGCGTCGGGTATTCTTCGAGGATGTCCTCGATCGAGTAGCCGGCTTGCGAGAAATGCCTGACCGCCGAGACCGGGATGCGCGTGCCGGCGATCACAGGCGCGTTTCGCACCACGTTGCGGCGCTTCTCGACACGCCCGATCATGCGCTCGTCCCTCCGACGCAGCACGGAGACCTTCTCGCGGATCTCGCTTTCAACGTCTTCCAGCGGAAGGAGAACGTATTGCCCGTCGATCACGCCGCGCGCCTTGCCGGTCTCCGGCTCGTCGAAGTAGACGCGCCGGTTCAGCACGTAGAGCTTAATCTCGGCCCACGGCTCGGCACTATGCTGGAGCAGCTCACGCGCGACGTCTCTCAGGTGTGCCAGTGATACCTTGTACTCGCTCCTGAGGAGCTTGAGCACACGCAGGCCGACGACATCCTTGAAGGAGTAGAGGCGCGCGTGAGGCCGCCCGCGCTCCGCCCGGACGTGCCGAGGCTGGAAGAAGCCGGCGCGGTCCCAGTCGCGCAGGCGCGCCGTGCTCAGCCCCGTCAGCCGCGCGACCTCGTCGGCGGTGAACGCGAAGACGACGGACGAGCGATCGTTCATCGGTTCCTCCCGTTCCCTGGAATGCCGGCCGATCGACCACCGCGGGCGAACGACACAGCGGGCGCTTCCCACACGAGGTAATCTTCCGACCTCCGGGGCGGGGGAGCGTCCGCGCCGCATCTCGAAACGCAAGATGATTCGTCGTGCGACTCGCGTCAATACCCTTTCAGGGTGCATCGACGCCGAGCGCGTGCTGCAGGACGTTCCCCACCCGAGCCCACCGCATCACGCCCCCGCGCCGCCCCCCTCTTGCCCCCGCGCGCGGCCTCCGTCACAAGGCTCGCCAGCGCAATCACGAACCGGACCTCACGCCATGGCGACGCACAAGCTCCTCCTCCTCCCCGGCGACGGGATCGGCCCCGAGGTGATGGGGGAGGTCGAAAAGATCGTCTCCTGGCTGACCAAGGCCGGCGTCGCCGCCTTCGAGACCGAGACCGACCTCGTCGGCGGCGCCGCCTACGATGCGCACGGCGTGGCGATCTCCGAGGACGCGATGCGCCTCGCCGACGCCGCCGACGCGGTGCTGTTCGGCGCGGTCGGCGGGCCGAGATGGGCGGGCGTGCCCTACGCGCACCGCCCGGAGGCGGGGCTCTTGCGCCTGCGCAAGGATCTCGGCCTGTTCGCCAACCTGCGCCCGGCGATCTGCTACCCGGCGCTGGCGAGCGCGTCCTCGCTCAAGCCCGAGCTCGTCGAGGGGCTCGACATCGTCATCGTGCGCGAGCTCACCGGCGGCGTCTATTTCGGCGAGCCCAAGGAGATCGTCACGCTCGAGAACGGCGAGAAGCGCGCCGTCGACACCCAGCTCTACACGACGGGCGAGATCGACCGCATCGCCCGCGTCGCCTTCGAGCTGGCGAGGAAGCGCCGCAACAAGGTCTCCTCGGCGGAGAAGCACAACGTCATGCGCACCGGCGTGCTGTGGAAGGAGGTCGTCACGGCCGTCCACGCGCGGGACTACGCCGACGTGACGCTCGAGCACGTGCTCGCCGACAATTGCGCCATGCAGCTCGTGCGCCGGCCCAAGCAGTACGACGTCATCGTCTGCGACAACCTCTTCGGCGACATCCTCTCCGACGTCGCGGCGATGCTGACGGGCTCGCTCGGCATGCTGCCGTCGGCCTCGCTCGGCGCCGAGGACCCGCAGACGGGCAAGCGCAAGGCGCTCTACGAGCCGGTCCACGGCTCGGCGCCGGACATCGCCGGGGAGGGCCTGGCCAACCCGATCGCGATGATCGGCTCGCTCGCGATGTGCCTGCGCTACTCGTTCGGCCTCGTCGAGGCGGCGGACCGGCTCGAGGCCGCGATCACCACGGCGCTCGCTTCGGGCGCGCGCACCAGGGACATCGCCGCCGAGGGCGCGAACGCGGTCTCGACGTCCGAGATGGGTGACGCGATCGTCGCGGCGCTGGAGCGCGGCTGACCGCGGACGGCGGACGGGTGCCACGCGGCGGGGGCGGGCCCCGCGCCGCGCGCCGCGTTCGCCGGAGCCGGGATGTTCCCTCTTCGATCGCGGCGTGCTAGGAACGAAGCATGACCATGCTCGCGTCAGTCCCGCCCCGATCGCCGGCCCGACCCGACGGTCGCCAGTCGCCGGCCGCCCTGGCGATCCAGCGCGGCGTGCGCCGGCTGTTCGCGGCGCTCGACTGCGTCACCCTGTGCGAGTTCACCCTGCGCTCGGGCCGGCGGGCCGACGTGATCGCGCTGGCGCGCGACGGCAGCGTCTCGATCGTCGAGATCAAGTCGAGCGTGCGGGACTTCCGCGCCGACCGGAAGTGGCCCGACTACCGCGACTTCTGCGACAGGCTCTACTTCGCCGTCGACGCCGGCACGCCGATCGACATCCTGCCGATCGAGACGGGGCTCATCCTCGCGGACGGCTTCGGCGCCGAGATCCTGCGCGAGCCGCCGCATCACCCGCTGGCGCCGGCGCGGCGCAAGGCGCTGACCCTGCGCTTCGCGCGCCAGGCGGCGGCGGGGCTGCATGCCGCGCACGACCCCGAGGCGCGGGCCTATCTCGGCGGGCTGTCGGAAGCCTGAGCGGCCGCGCCCGCCGCGAGCGCGGTGCGCAGCGCACGCAGGTCGCGCCAGGCGAGGCGCTTCACGACGGGATTGCGCAGCAGGTAGGCCGGGTGCAGCATCGGCAGCGCGCGGATCGTGCGCCGGCCGGTGTCGTAGTCCAGCCAGCGCCCGCGCGCCCGGGTGATGCCCTCGCGCACGCCGAGCAGGTGCTGCGTCGCCGGCGCGCCCATGCACACGAGGATGTCCGGATCGCAGAGCGCGATCTGGCGGCGGGTGAAGGGAAGGCAGGCGGCGACCTCCTGCGGCGTCGGCGTGCGGTTGCCCGGCGGTCGCCAGGGCACGACGTTGGCGATGTAGACGTCGGAGCGGCCGAGCCCGATCGCCGCGAGCATGCGGTCGAGAAGCTGCCCCGCGCGCCCGACGAAGGGGATGCCCGAGCGGTCCTCCTCGGCGCCCGGCGCCTCGCCGACGATCATCACCCGCGCACCGGGCCTGCCGTCGGCGAAGACGAGGCTGCGCGCCGAGGCCTTGAGCGCGCAGCCCTCGAAGCCGGCGAGCGCGCGCTCGAGCGCGGGGAGGTCCTCGGCCGCCTCTGCGAGCGCCCGGGCGCTCGCCACCGCACCCTCCGGATCGAGGGCGCCCGGCGGGACCGCGGGACGAGCGGGAGCGCGCTCGGAGGGGGCGGGCCGTGAGCGGTCGGGCTGGGACGGGTCGGGCCGGGACGGCGCGCGCCGCGCCCGCGGATCCTCCCGCCGATCCGCGTCGCGTCGATCCTCGTCGCGCGGTCCTCCGTCCCGCGGTTCCTGGTCCCGCGACCCTTCCTGGCGCTGGCGCGCCGCCTCCGCGAAGCGATCGTGCGGCGTCTCGTCGAGCGCGCAGTCGACCCCCGCGGCGACGTCGAGATCGAGGAGGGCGATCAGCGCGTCGCGCAGGGCATCGTCGTCGAGCGGGGTCTCGTCGTCGCGAGCGGCCATGCGCCATCCCTACGCCATCGGGACCGCGCTGGCGAGACGGGGCGCGTGCGCGCGACGGCGCGCCCGGTAGGCGATCGGATTCCGCTAAAATTAATGGACGCCTGCTAGGGACGGGAAACGCATCCGAACGACAGCACGCGAGCCCATCGATGTTCCGGACGCTCCTCGCCGACCGACGCGGCACGATCGCGGTCGCCTTCGCGCTCTCCATGCTTCCCCTGCTCGGGATGGCGGGAGCCGCGGTGGACTACGCCCGGGTCACGGGCGTGCGCCCGCAGATCCTGACCGCCATGGACCGGACGGCGCTCGCGACCGTGACCCGCACGGAGCAGGTCGGCTCCGAGGACTACGCCCGCACCATGCTGACGACGCTCGTCGGCGACCTGCACGAGGACGTCACCATCACGCGCGTCGATCCCGTCGTCGTCACCGACGAGGAGACCGGCGTGCGGCGCGTGCGCCTGACCGTGCAAGGCAGCCTGCGCACGCGCATCGTGCGGGTGATCGGGTTCGACACGATCCCCTTCACGCTGGAATCGGAAGCGCAGACCTCGAGCCGGCTCTACGAGGTGGTGCTCGTCGTCGACGTGACGGGCTCGATGAAGGGCGGGCGCATCAACGCGCTGCGCTCCTCCGCGCGCACCTTCGTCGAGACGCTGCTGCCGGAGGGCGAGGGCACGGATCTCGTTCGCGTGGCCATCGTTCCCTATTCCGCCACGGTCAACATCGGCCGCGGCAATGCGGGCTTCCTCGCCCCGGCTCCGGGAGGCCTCGCCGCCATCACGCGCAACCGGTACGTCTGGCACGCGAGCGAGGTGCCGCAGAGCCGCTGCCGGGGCACCGGCGTGACCTGGACCCAGGGCCTCTGCCACATCGGGACCCTGTCGGAATGGACCGGAAGCGGCGCGTGTCCCGGTGTCGAGCGCGGAAACAAGTGCTGGGTGGCCGACGGCTGGGCGGGATGCGTGATGGAGCGCGCCGGCTCTCCCGAGGAGCTGACCGACGCGCCGCCGGCCGGGGCGGCGTTCCCGCCCTACTACTGGCCGTCCTGGACCGGATCGGGTGCGCCGAGCGACCGGTACAATTCCTATCTGCCCAACGACGTGGACGAGAGCTGGAACACGAACGCGCAGTCGAACGACGGGCGCGGCCCCAATCTCGGCTGCCCGAAGAACGCGATCGTCCCCTTCACCGCCGACCGCGACCGGCTCCTCACCGAGGTCGGCCGGTTCGAGGCCTGGCACCGCGGCGGGACCTTCGGCCATGTCGGCCTGCTCTGGGGCTGGCGCGTGCTCTCGCCGCGCTGGGACGGGCTGTGGGGACCCGACCCCTGGCCGGACGCGCCGGCCCACGCCCAGTACCAGCGCATCGTGGTGTTCATGACCGACGGCACCAACGGCTTCTACACGGGCCACGCTCCGTCCAACGACAGCGACTACACCGCCTACGGCCGCCTCTCGGACAGCGCGGAGTTCGACCGCTCGAACCACACGCGGCTGCTCGACCAGCGCATGGCGTCCGTCTGCGCGAGCCTGCGCGGCGCGGGTGTCGAGGTCTTCACCGTCGGCTTCTCGGTCTCCGACACGTCGACGCGGCGCCTCCTCGCCGATTGCGCGTCCTCGTCGCAGCACGCCTTCACCTCCGAGGTCTCGACGCTCGTCTCCCATTTCGAGGCGATCGCACGGGACATCTACGAGCGTCGCGTCGCGCTCACGCGCTGATCGACGGACGTCTCGCATTCTACCGATCGGCTGCGCGCAGCGGTAACGCGGCTTCGTCACCCTCGCCTGCGTTGGACGTCCACGGGCGTCCGTGTGCTGCGTGAGAGGTGGTCCATGCGTCCGCGATGCCTGCGACGATTCCTGCGCGATCGGAGCGGCGTCGTCGCCGTCGCCTTCGCCCTGAGCCTCCTGCCCGCGCTCGGCGTGACCGGTGCCGGAATCGACTACGCGCGCTCGGCGGCCGTCGCTTCGGCCCTCCAGGCGGAGGCCGACGCCTTCGCGCTGTCGAGCCACGATGCGGCCGATCGCGACGCGGTCGCGGCGGCGGCGAAGCAGGCGATCCTCGCGCGGCTCGGCGACCAGGTGCGCGACGTCGCGGTCGAGACCCGCGCCGTCCCGCGCGCCGACGGCGGCACCGAGCACGAGGTGACGGTGAGCGCCGACGTGCCGCTCAGCATCGTCTCCGCGGTGCCCGGCATGCCCGACGTCCTGCGGGTCGAGGTCGTGGCGGTCGCCCGCGCTCTCAACCGCGTCGTCACGCCCGAGCCGCCGCTCGTCCAGCTCAGCCACGAGGCGGCGGACTACAACCAGATCTGGGCGTACTGCTTCGATCCGGAGCGCAGGGGGCTGGGCAACGGCGTCGGCGCGCAGGGGCAGCGCTCGAGGATGACGCTCATCGCCGACAACGGCGGCTCGGAGATCGCCTACCGGATGCCGGTCTGCGCCGAGGGCGAGTCGCTCAGCCTGCGCCTGCGCAACGTGCGCAATTCGCGCACGCGGCCCGAGCGCTGGAACAACCCGAACGTGGAGCAGTACGACTATTATTCCGACACGACGATCACGCCCGGCAATGCGGTGAAGCTCAACTTCCCCAAGGACGCCGACGTCGCCGAGACCGTCTTCTGCGAGACGCTCGACATCTGCCACGACGGCGCGGGCGGCGTGCTGCCGCGGGGCAAGCACCGCAACCCGCACGCGGCGAACAAGCCCTGCCGGGAGGGCGCCTTCATGTTCTACGGCTTCGAGGACCGGCCCTCGCCGCGCTTCAACGGCGACGGCGACTTCGACGACATCCGCATCATCCTCGGCTGCTCGGTGACCGAGGAGGAAGCCGAGCTCGTGCTGGTGCGCTGAGGGCCGGCGGTCGCCCCGCCCAGCCCGGGCCCCGCGGAACCGCCGCGCTCGGCGCCGCGTTCGCCACGGTTCACGAGCCGGGGGAGGGACCGAGGTGGAGCGTATCGCAGCGCTCGCCCGCGACGCGGGCGGCATCGTCGCGGGGCTGCCGGCGTGGGCGCAGACGGCGCTCGTGCTCGGGCTCTTCGCGCTCGCGGCGCTCCTCGTCCACGCCCTCGTCGTGCGGGCGATCCGCGCCACGATCGGCCGGCGGATGGGCGCGTTCGGCCGCGGCATCCTCGACCGCATCCGCCGCCCGACGCGGCTCGCCTTCGTCATCGTCGTCCTCGCCGGCGCGCTGCCGGCGGTCCCGCTCGCCGCCGGCACGCGGGGCTGGGTCGCCTACCTCCTGCTGCTAGCGCTGATCGTCGTCCTCGGCTGGGCGCTGATCATCGTCGTGGACGTCGCGGCCGAGGTCTACCTGCGCCGCCTGCCGCGTGAGAGCGAGGACGCGACGCTGGCGCGCAAGGCGTCGACGCAGGTGCGGCTCCTGCGCCGCATCGCCGTGATCCTGGTCGCCTTCCTCACCGTGGCGGCGCTGCTGACGACGAGCCCGGTGGCGCGACAGTACGGCACGAGCCTGTTCGCGTCCGCGGGCGTCGCGGGGCTCGTGATCGGGCTCGCGGCGCAGCCGGCCCTGTCGAACATCATCGCCGGCCTGCAGATCGCCATCACCCAACCGATGCGGCTCGAGGACGCGGTGATCGTCGAGGGCGAGTTCGGCTTCATCGAGGACATCCGCACGAGCTACGTCGTCGTGCGGCTGTGGGACCTGCGCCGGCTGATCGTGCCGCTCAAGCGCTTCATCGAGCAGCCCTTCCAGAACTGGACGCGGGAGGCGCCGCAGCTGATCGGCTCCGTCGTCCTGCACGTGGACTACGGCGCGCCGGTCGCCGCCATCCGCGCGCGGCTGGAGGCGCTGGTGCGCGAGAACCCGCTCTTCGACGGCGAGGTCGTGGGGCTGCAGGTGATCGACGCCGGCCGCGACACGATGACCGTGCGCGGCCTCATGAGCGCGCGCACGCCCGCCGAGGCCTGGGACCTGCGCTGCGCCGTGCGCGAGGCGCTGATCGCCTGGCTCCAGGACGAGCACCCGAGCGCCCTGCCGCAGGTGCGCACCCGCACCGTCGCGGGCGGGCCGCAGACCGCCGCGGCGGCCGAGGCCGTCGCGGACGGAGCCGAGGGCGCCGAGGGTGTCGAGGGCGCGGACGCGGGCCGAGGATGATCGACGTGCGTCGCCCGAGTTCCGAGCCGCCGCTGGAGGGAAGGTGAAGGCCCGCCCCCGCCGCGCTCGGCCGACGCTCATCGCCCCGCCGGGGCGGAAGCGCCTGTCCCCTAGGCGGAGCCGCCCCGCTCCGCGGGGGCGGTCGCGGCGGCGTCCGCGCCTCGGCGGCGGCGCGTCTGCGCGAAGGCGATGGCCTCGCCGACGATGCCGCGGCGGAACAGCAGCACGACCACGACGAAGATCACGCCCTGCGTCACCAGCACCCATTCGCCGAAGCCGGCGAGGTAGTTCTGCATGGTGACGATCACCGCCGCGCCCACCACCGGGCCGTACACCGTGCCCATGCCGCCCACCAGCGTCATCAGCACCACCTCGCCGGACATCTGCCAGGCGACGTCGGTGAGCGAGGCGAGCTGGAAGGCGAGCGCCTTCGTCGCCCCCGCCAGCCCGGCGAGCGCGGCCGACAGCGTGAAGGCGAGGAGCTTGTAGCGGTCGACCGCGTAGCCGAGCGAGATCGCGCGAGGCTCGTTCTCGCGAATGGCCTTGAGCACCTGCCCGAAGGGCGAGTGGATCGTGCGATGGATCAGCAGGAAGCCGGCGGTGAAGATCGCCAGCACGACGTAGTAGAGCACCGTGTCGTCGCGCGTGTCGATCACGCCGAGGATCGGCGTGCGCGGGATAGCCTGGATGCCGTCCTCGCCGCCGGTGAAGGGCGCCTGGAGCGCGAAGAAGTAGAACATCTGCGCGAGCGCCAGCGTCACCATGGCGAAGTAGATGCCCTGCCGCCGGATCGCCAGCGCGCCGACGACGAGGCCCATGGCCCCGGCCGCGAGCGCGGCCGCGGGGATCGCCAGTTCCGGCGGCCAGCCCCAGACCTTGAGCATGTGGCCGCAGAAGTACGAGGCGCCTCCGAAGAACATCGCATGCCCGAAGGAGAGCAGGCCAACGTAGCCGACGAGCAGGTTGAAGGCGCAGGCGAAGAGCGCGAAGCACAGCACCTTCACCAGGAAGACCGGGTAGAGGAACCACGGCGCGACGAGCGCCAGCGCGAGGAAGGCGAGGAACGCGAGCGTGCCGCGCGAGATGGTCATGCGATCCCCTCTCACCTGGCCGTGCCGAACAGGCCGGCGGGCTTCACGAGGAGCACGATCGCCATGACGACGAAGATCACCGTGCTCGACGCCTCCGGCCAGAACACCCTGGTGAGGCCCTCCACGATACCGAGCGCGTAGCCCGTGACGATGGCGCCGAGGATCGAGCCCATCCCGCCGATCACCACCACCGCGAAGACGACGATGATCAGGTTCGCGCCCATGAGCGGGCTCACCTGGTAGATCGGCGCGGCGAGCACCCCGGCGAAGCCCGCCAGCGCGACGCCGAAGCCGTAGGTCAGCGTGATCATCAAGGGCACGTTGACGCCGAACGCCTGCACGAGGTCCGGCCGCTCGGTGGCCGCGCGCAGGTAGGACCCGAGCTTGGTGCGCTCGATCACGAGCCATGTCCCGAAGCAGACGACGAGCGAGGCGACGACGACCCAGCCGCGGTAGGTCGGCAGGAACATGAAGCCGAGATTGGTCCCGCCCGGCAGCGGGTTCGGGTAGGGCTGGCCGGAGACGCCGTATTGCGAGCGGAACAGGCCCTCGATGATCAGCGCGAGCCCGAAGGTCAGCAGCAGGCCGTAGAGGTGGTCGAGGTGGTAGAGGCGCCGCAGCAGCGTGCGCTCGATCACGATGCCCACCGCCCCGACGACCGCCGGCGCGAGCACCAGCGCGCCCCAGTAGGGCACGCCGAAGACGACGAGCAGGATGTAGGCGACGAAGGCCCCCATCATGTACTGCGCGCCGTGCGTGAAGTTGATGACGTTGAGGAGCCCGAAGATGACCGCGAGCCCGAGGCTCAGAACCGCGTAGAAGGCGCCGTTGATCAGCCCGAGCATGAGCTGGCCGAACAGCATCTGCGGGGACACTCCGATGAGCTCGAGCACGGGCGGCGGGCCTCGATCCTGGCGGTGGACGAACGGACGGGAGCGGCGGGCGCGGGGCGGGGCCGGACCCTGCCCCGCGCCGCGCGATCAGTTCACCAGCGGGCACTCGCCCTCGGCGAGCGGGCGGAAGGCCTCCGCCGCGGGGATCGTGGCGCGCAGGCGGTAGTAGTCCCACGGGCCTTCCGACTCCTCCGGCGCCTTCACCTCGAACAGGTACATGTCGTGGATCTTGCGCCCGTCCTGCCGAATCTCGCCCTCGCCGAAGAGCCGGTCGCTGGTCGGCATCTCCTTCATCGCCGCGACGACGGCGGCGCCGTCCTCCGCCGAGCCGACCTCGGCGACGGCCTTGAGGTAGTGGGTCACGGCCGAGTAGACGCCGGCATGGACCATCGTGGGATGCCGGCCGTCGTTGGCGGCGGCGAACTCCTCCGCGAAGGCGCGGTTGGCGTCGTTCAGGTCCCAGTACCAGGCCTCGGTGAAGATCAGGCCCTGCGCCGCAGGCAGGCCGAGCGCGTGCACGTCGGTGAGGAACATCAGGAGCGCCGCGAGGCTCTGGCCGGACTGGACGATGCCGAACTCCGCCGCCTGCTTGACGGTGTTGACCGTGTCGCCGCCGGCGTTGGCGAGCCCGATGATCTGCGCGCCCGAGGCCTGCGCCTGGAGGAGGAAGGACGAGAAGTCCGAGCCCGGGAACGGGTGGCGCACGGTGCCCACCACCGCGCCGCCGTTCGCCTCCACGACCGCCGCGGTGTCGCGCTCGAGCGCGTGGCCGAAGGCGTAGTCCGCCGTGATGAAGAACCAGCTCTCCCCGCCGGTCTCGACGATCGCCTTGCCGGTGCCGTTGGCGAGCGACCAGGTGTCGTAGGTCCAGTGCACGGTGTTGGGCGAGCAGGCCTTGCCGGTGAGGTCCGACGTCGCCGCGCCCGACGACAGGAACACCTTGTTGCGCTCGCGGGTGAGCTCGTTGATGGCGAGCGCCACCGACGAGGTCGGCACGTCGACGATCATGTCGACGCCGTCGACGTCGTACCATTGCCGCGCCACGGAGGAGCCGACGTCCGGCTTGTTCTGGTGGTCGGCGAAGACGAGCTCGACCGAAAGCCCGTGCGCGGCGGGATCGAAGTCCGCGATCGCCTCGCGCGCGGCCCAGACCGAGCCCTGGCCGGTGAGATCGGAATAGAGGCCCGACTGGTCGTTGAGGACGCCGATCGTCACCTCGGTCTGCGCGGCGGCGTCGCCCGCCGCGCCGAGCGCGAGCGCGGAGAGGCCGGCGAGGAGCATGCGGTTCGTCATGGTCGTTCTCCCTTCGGTTGCGGCGCGGCCCGGACGCCGCGACATTCTTCTTCAGACGCCGAGATAGTCCTGCAGCGTCTTCATGCTGGAGCCGATCTCCTCGTTGCGGAACATCTCCACCACCTGCCCGTGCTCGACGACGTAGTGCCGATCGGCGACGGTGGCGGCGAAGTGGAAGTTCTGCTCGACGAGCAGGATGGTGAAGCCCTTCTCCTTGAGCGCGCGGATGATGGCGCCGATCTGCTGCACGATGACCGGCGCGAGCCCCTCCGTCGGCTCGTCGAGCAGCAGCAGCGTCGCTCCGGTGCGCAGCACGCGGGCGATGGCGAGCATCTGCTGCTCGCCGCCGGAGAGCTTGGTGCCCTGGCTCGCCCGGCGCTCCCGGAGGCGCGGGAACAGCGCGTAGACCTCCGCGACGCTCATGCCGCCGGGCTTGACCACCGGTGGCAGCTCCAGGTTCTCGCGCACGTCGAGGCTCGCGAAGATGCCGCGCTCCTCCGGCACGTAGCCGATCCCGAGCCGCGCGATCCTGTCGGAGCGCAGCGCCATGGTCTCGACCCCGTCGAAGACGATCGAGCCCGTGCGCTGGCGCAGCATGCCCATGATCGCGCGCATCGTCGTGGTCTTGCCGGCGCCGTTGCGCCCGAGCAGCGTCACGACCTCGCCCGCCGCGATCTCGAACGCCATGCCGTGCAGCACGTGGCTCTCGCCGTACCAGGCGTCGAGATCGCGCACGCGCAGGAGAGGGCTCGCGACGCCGCCGGCGTCCCCTCCGCGGCTCGTCGTCGTCGTCGCCTCAGCCATGGGCCTGCGCCGCCCCGCTCGCGTCCGCACCGGTCCCCGCCCCCGTGCCCATCCCCGTGCCCATCCCCGTGCCCATGTACGCCTCCACCACCCGCGGGTCGGTCGAGACCTCCGCGTAGGAGCCCTGCGCCAGGATCTCCCCGCGGGCGAGCACGGTGATCGTGTCGGAGAGGTCGGCGACGACCGAGAGGTTGTGCTCGACCATCAGCACGGTGCGGTCCATCGCGACGCGGCGGATCAGCGCCGCGGTGCGGCCGATGTCCTCGCGCCCCATGCCCGAGGTCGGCTCGTCGAGCAGCAGCATCTCGGGATCGAGGGCGAGGGTCGTGGCGATCTCGAGCGCGCGCTTGCGCCCGTAGGGCAGCTCGTTCGCCGTCAGGTTCCGGTAGTCGGCGAGGCCCACGTCCTCGAGCAGCGCCGTAGCCCGCGCGTCGAGGGCCGACAGCGAGCGCTCCGAGCGCCAGAAGTGGAAGGAGGTGCCGAGTTTGCGCTGCAGCGCGACGCGCACGTTCTCGAGCAGCGTGAGATTGCCGAAGGTCGCCGAGATCTGGAAGCTGCGCACCATGCCCATCTTCGCCACGTCGGCCGGCTTCGCGCGGGTGACGTCGCGCCCGCCGAACAGGATCGTCCCGCGCGTCGGCTCCAGGAACTTGGTGATCAGGTTGAAGCAGGTGGTCTTGCCGGCGCCGTTGGGGCCGATCAGAGCATGGATCGCCCCACGCCGCACCTTCAGGTGGACGCCCGAGACCGCGGCGAAACCCTTGAATTCCTTCGTCAGGCCCCGCGTCTCGAGGATGATGCCACCGCTCATGCACACCGCCCCGCCTCGTGCGCGGCCATGTGGCCACAAAGGCATGGCAGGGTCAAGCTGTCGCAGACCTCCCGCTGCATTTCCATCCGGAGTGGAACGCACCGTGGGGAGGCATGCGGACCCGACGTCTTGTGCGCCGCCCGAGGTGGCGTGCGCGGGCTATCTACCCATGTTCAATGCCGGAAGTGCCGGTGCCCCGTGAACACCATCGCGAGCCCCGCCTCGTCGGCGGCGGCGATCACCTCGGCGTCGCGCATCGAGCCGCCGGGCTGGATCACGGCCGTGGCGCCGGCCTCGGCCGCCGCCAGCAGCCCGTCGGCGAAGGGGAAGAAGGCGTCCGACGCCACCACCGAGCCCTTCGCCAGGCTCTCGGGGATGCCGAGCGCGCGCGCCGCCTCGCCCGCCTTCCAGGCGGCGATGCGCGACGAGTCCACCCGGCTCATCTGCCCCGCGCCGATGCCGACGGTGGCCCCGTCGCGGGCGTAGACGATGGCGTTCGACTTGACGTGCTTGGCCACCCGGAAGGCGAAGGCGAGGTCCGCCATCTCCCGCGCGGTGGGCTGGCGCTTCGAGACGACGGTGAGCGTCATGTCGGAGACGACCGCGCGGTCGCGCTCCTGCACCAGCAGCCCGCCGGCGACGGTGCGCACGGCGAGCCCCTTCGCCCGCGGATCGGGAAGAGCGCCGGCGAGCAGCAGGCGCAGGTTCTTCTTGGCGGCGACGATGCGAAGCGCCTCCTCGGTGGCGTCCGGCGCGATGATCACCTCGGTGAAGACCTCGACGATCTTCGCCGCCGCCTCGGCGTCGAGCGTCCGGTTGACGGCGACGATGCCGCCGAAGGCGGAGACCGGGTCGCAGGCGAGCGCGCGGTCGTAGGCGTCCGCCAGCGTCGCGCCGGTGGCGACGCCGCAGGGGTTGGCGTGCTTGACGATCACGACCGCCGCGCTCTGCGCCGGATCGAGCTCCGCCACGCACTCGTAGGCGGCGTCGGTGTCGGCGATGTTGTTGTAGGAGAGCGCCTTGCCCTGCACCTGGCGGGCGGTGGCGACGCCGGGGCGGGCCTCGCCGGTGCGGTAGAAGGCCGCCTTCTGGTGGGGGTTCTCGCCGTAGCGCATGGCCTCGGCGAGCCGCCCGCCCACCGCGCGGAAGGTCGGCGCCTCGACGGCGAGCGCGTCCGCGAGCCAGTTCGAGATCGCCGCGTCGTAGGCGGCGGTGCGGGCGTAGGCCTTCTGGGCGAGGCGCTTGCGCAGCGTCAGCGTGGTGGCGCCGTCGTGGCTCTCGAGTTCCGCGAGGATCGTCCCATAGTCGGCGGGGTCGACCACGACGGCGACGCTCTCGTGGTTCTTCGCCGCCGCGCGGATCATCGCCGGGCCGCCGATGTCGATGTTCTCCACGCAGGCCTCGTAGTCGCCGCCCCCGGCCAGCGTCGCCTCGAACGGATAGAGGTCGACGACGAGGAGGTCGATTTCGGCGATGCCGTGGGCGAGCATGGCGGCCTGGTGCTGCGGGTCCGCCCGCCGGGCGAGCAGCCCGCCGTGCACCTTCGGATGCAGCGTCTTCACCCGCCCGTCCATCATCTCCGGGAAGCCGGTGAGATCCGACACCTCCGTGACCGCGAGCCCCGCCTCCGCCAGCGCCCGATGGGTGCCGCCGGTGGACACGAGCGCCACCCCGCGCGCGGCGAGCGCCCGGGCGAAGTCGACGATGCCGGTCTTGTCGGAGACGGAGAGGAGCGCGCGGGTGACGCGCTCTTTACGGGTGGGCATGATGGAGGGTCCCGCGGGGCTTGAGGGTTCCGCGGGCGGTTAGCATGGTTCGGGGTCGGGGGGAACCGGGGCTCTCGTCACGTCCCGCCGCCCGTGGCCGCCACGTCTCCGGGCGGCGCGCGCCGATCGTCCCTGATCAGCACGTCCAGATCTTCCTTGATGGCCCTGTAGAAGGCCGCCGTCGAGGTGACCGCCAGCGACGGCGATTGCCCATTGTAGGGGATCTGGTTGAAATACGGCGTCAGCAGGAGCGAGCCGTCGGTGAGCGTCATCCGGTAGCGCATCGGGCTGTGGCGGAGCTGGATGATCTCGAGCGAGCCGCGCTTGGGCGCCTTGTCGGAGGTCGGCTGGCGCTCGAGCACCTTCGCGATCCGCTTCCACGCCTTGAAGGCCTCGCGGCATTCGTCCTTGACCTGCTGCACGCTGGCCTTGAACTTGTCCGGCCCGTCGTAGGACAGCATCGCTGGCAGCGTCGGATTGCTCGGATGAAGCATGACCGCACGCACGTCGACGCCCTTCACGGTGATGAGGTACTGGAGGACGTCCGAGAACGTCATGAGGTCGCCGTCCGGCCTCGTATAGGTGAAGCGCGGATGCGTGAAGTGCTTCAGCGTTATGCCAGTCAGCGTCAAAAATTCGTTCGCATTGAGGAAATAATCTGAATAGTGGACGATATTCTTCTGTTGCATCTCCTCGACATTCACCTCCTTGACGGCGAGATGTCGAAACTCGTCGTAGAAGCGATACTCCCTGAACACCCGGCCGAACGGATCGTACTTGTCGAACGCTTTCTCCCGATGGATGGGCTCATCGAGCGTGTTCTCGATGTACTTGACGAGCCTTGCGATGAGCTTCTCGGGAGCGGCCCGTCCGGCCTGATAGTCGTAGGACTCGACGTTCATGTCGGTCACGTCGAAGTGACGCGGCTCCCGCGGATTCTCCGAGCGCAGCATGATGACGTTGCGGGCGGCGGCGTGGGCGAGCGCGAGCTCGTAGTACACGTTCGGCCGCTCGAAGGCGAGGACCGCGATCACGAGGTCGTGGTGCAGGATGTTCTGGAGGACGCGACCCATCACGGATCCCGTTCGCTCCTCGTGATCGGCACGCACGACATGGATGTCGTATTGCGGGCGAAGCCGCTCGCACGCCTTCGCGATGATCTCCTCGAAGACCCAGTCGGCGTGCGCCCGCTCGGGGCTGCCTTCCTTGCCGATCGGGCTGATCACGAATGCCTTGAAGTGCCTCGTCTTCGCCATGGCGAAACGACCCCCCGCACGCTGCCGAACCAGGAGACGCGACGCACCCTACATTTCGTTAACCATATTCATACTTCCATCAGTGAAGCAACCCCGGATGCGTTGACGAAGCGCGCCGATCCGGAATCGCCTCTCGCATTCGACGGTTCGGTAACCGCTTGTTAACGTGCGGCACGCGATTCTGCCGACGGCACCGGTGCCACGGAGAATCGCATGGCGACGATCATCAGCCTCGACGCGTATCGGGCGTCGCGGCCCAGCGGCCGAGAACCGACGCGAAGCGCCGGCGATGGAGGAGAGGCGACCTCGGCTTCGAACCGATCCGAGATCGTGGCACTGCCGGTGATGAGCGTGGAGCGGCTCTGCCGCCTGTTCGATCTCGATCCGGCGGACTTCGAGGCCGACCGCCGGCGCCGCGATCCCGGCCGCAGCGGCAACGGCACCCCCGCCGCCTAGCCGGCCCCCGCCACCCCCGCGCAATACGCCGCGTAGCACGCGATCCCCACCGACATCGCGACGTTGAGGTTGGGCCGCCCGTCGTTGGACGGCGGCGCCGTGCGGCCGGGATCGATCGGGTTGGCCGTCGGCGGCTTGGGCGTGAACACGTCCGGCATAGGGATCGTCAGCGCCACGTCCGCCGCCGCCGCGAAGGCGGGGTCGAGGCCGTCGTATTCCGAGCCGAAGGCGATCACGTCGCCCGGGCGGAAGGCGAACGCCGGCAGCTCGACGGCATCGGCCGCGATCGTCGTGGCGACGAGCCGTCCCTCCCCGATCCAGGCGCGCGCGGCCTCGAGACCCGCGAGACGGGTGAAGCCGCGCCGCTCGAGCGCCCCGCAGGAGAAGTCACGGATCGTCTGCAGGCGCACGGGGTCGTCCAGCACGTCGTCGGCGCCGGTGAGCGCGACGTCCGCCTCGTAGGTCTCGGCGACGCGCAGGATCATGCCGGTGTTGATCGGCGAGCGCACGCCGACGAGCAGGATGCGGATGCCCGTCACCCCGTTGCGCCCGCCCCAGGTCCCGCTCGTCCCGGCCATCGCGATCCCTCGCTCGTCGTCCGAATCCGCATTCGGATCCCTTACCATCTTCTTAACGGCTCGCAGTTGCGCTATCATCCCGGGCATTCACCCGGGACGCCGCATCATGCTCCTCTCTCGCTCCCCCCGCACCGCCCTCCTGCGCCTCGTCCCCTGGCTCGAGCCCCATCTCGACGCCGCCGAGAGCGCCTGCGCCACGCCCGTCGGCGCGCCGCCGGCCGCCGCCGGCGCGGCGCGCGACGCCGCGGCGCGGGAGCGGCTCGCGGCGGGGATCGGCCGGTGGAACCCGTGGGCGATGGAGATGCTCCAGCTCGCCCCCGCCTTCGCAGATAGCCCGCGGGCGACGCGGCTCTTCGCCTTCGCGGCGGCGGTGGACCTCGGCGGCGCGGCCGATCTCTCGATCGACCTCGGCGGCGCCGTGGTGCCCGGCGCGCTGCGGCTCGCGGGCGCCCGGCTGCCGATGGGGATCTGGGCGTCCGCCGCGCAGTTCCACGGTCCCGTGGACGCGACGGGTGCGGTGTTCGGCCGCGAGGCGACCTTCGAGCGCGCCGTGTTCTCCGCCCCCGCGACCTTCGCCGACGCCGCCTTCGCCCGCTCGGCCGAGTTCCGGGACGTCTCCTTCCGCGCCGGCGTCTCCTTCGCCGCCGCGCGCTTCGCCAAGGACGCCTGGTTCCGCGGCGGGTCCTTCGCGGGCCCGGTCGACTTCTCCGGGGCCTCCTTCGCCGGCGAGGCCGGGCTCGGCAACGTCACCTACGCCGACGGGGCGGACTTCTCCGACGTCGACTTCGCCGACAACGCGGGCTTCGACACCGCCCGCTTCGGCGGGCCGGCGCGGTTCGACCGCGCCCGCTTCGGCCGCAACGCCTGGTTCGAGGGCGCGGCCTTCGCCGACGAGGCGAGCTTCGACCGCGCCCGCTTCCAGGGGCGCGTCGTCTTCAAGGACGTCGAGACCCCGCCCAAGCGCACCGAGGTCGCGGCCATGCTGGCCGAGATCGAGGCGCGGCTCGGCGGGCGCTGAGCCGGGGATCGTGCGCACCGGCATCCCGCTCGACGCCTACGGGGCCGAGAGCGCCGCGCGTCTGTGGAGCGAGGCGCAGCCGCTCCTGGTCGGCGTGACCGGCCAGCGCTTCTTCGATCGGACGTCGGCCACGGTCAACCAAGCCCGCGCGGCGACGGTGGAAGCGCGCCTCGCCGCGGTCTTCGCGCGGCTCGACGGCGACTTTCCGGACACGCCGAAGCTCCTCCTAACCGGCGCGGCCATGGGCGCGGACCTGATCGCCGCGCGGGCCGCGCGCGCGACAGGAGCGCTGTGGCGCGTCGCGGCGATCCTGCCCTTCGCGCCCGATCTCTTCCGCGAGGATTTCGCGCCGCCCACGAGTCTCGCCGAGACGGAGCACGCGGCCTTCGTCGCCTGGTGCGAACGGCAGCGGGAGGACTTCGAGGCGCTGCTGCGCACGCCCGAGCCCGAGGTGCTGGTGCGCGTCCTGCCACCGCTCGCCGGGACCGGCCCGCTCTCGCGAGACGCGAGCGGCTACGATCGGAGCGGGCGCCATGCGCATTACGAGCAGGTGGGCCAATGGATCGCGGAGGCCGCGACGCTCCTCGTCGCGGTGACCGAGCCGGGCGCCGCCGAGACGGAGATGGCGCGCCGGGCGAAGGGGATCGCCGGCGCACCCGCCGAGGACGGCGCGCTGACGGACGGCAGCACGATCCGCGTCGTCGCCACGCGCCGCCACGGCCTCCCCGACGCCGCCGGGCGCGCGGTCGCGCGACGCAGCACCGTGCTGCGGCAGGCATGGTCGCCGGTCCTGCCGCCGCCGAGCCGGTCCGTCTGGCTGATCGACCCGACGGAGGACTGGCGGCCCGAGCGGCGTCGCTTCTGGCCGGCGCTCACCTATCCGGTGTCGGCGCTCAGGCCGATCGAGCCGCCTCCGCCGGGCGGTCACGAGAAGCCGCAGCCGCCGACGGTCGAGGCGGGGCATCCGTCGCTGCGCCTGGCGCGCGCCTTCGACCGGTACGGCCGCGAGGTCGCGAGCCGGGCGACGCCGATGCGCGCGGACGCGAGCGCGATCGCCGCGCTCGAGCGGGCGCGCAGCACGCTGAGCTTCGCATCGCGCGGCGCCAAGAAGCCATCCGAGCGCGCCTTCTGGGCGCTCGCGCTCCTCTTCGTCGGCGCAGTCGCGGTCTACGAGACCTTCGCGAAGTTCAGGCCGAGCGATCCATCCGTCCTGATCGGATACCTGGTGCTCCTTCTCGCCATCGGCGCGGTCGCCCTCCTCGCCGGGCGGCGGCGCTGGCAGCCCCGCGCGGAGGACTATCGCGCGGTAGCGGAGATGCTGCGCGTCCAGAACGCGTGGTGGAGCGCGGGCTCGCCCGAGCGCGTCGACCGTGAGCATCTCCAGGGCGTCGATCGCGACCTCGCCCGTATCCGCGACGGGGTCACCGGCATCCTGACCTGGATCTGGCTGAGTCGCACGACCGCCGAGGCGATGCGGACGCCGCCCGCCGATGCGGAATGGAGCCGGGTGCGTGAAGGCGGCGGGACGCCGCGCGCGAAGCTCGGGACGCTGGAGAAGCCTCCGAAGGACTGGATCGGCAGCCAGATCTGGTACTTCGAGCGCAACGCGGAGGACCGCGAGACGCACGCCGCGCGCGCCGAGCGCCAGAGCTGGTTCCTCGTCGTGACGTCGGGCGTGCTGGCGGCGCTGCTCCTCGTCTGGCTCGGCGTCCCCGGGGTCAAGAAGCCGTTCGAAGCATCGGGCATGCTCCTCGGCTGGTGGAGCCTCGTCGGGGGCATCACCGCCGCCGCCGTGGTCGCGACCGTCCGCGACGTCGTCTCGCCGCGTTTCCGGGGCGTGTGGCCCGTCCTCGTCTCGCTCGCCTTCGCGCTGCCGGCGGCCGCCGCGCTGGGACTCGCCGCCGCCGGGCTCGGGCACGCCCTCGTCGATGCCGGCTTCGCCGACCTGTCCGCCTCCACCGCGGCCAAGTACGCCGCCATCGTCCTCGTCGTCCTGCTCAACGCCGTCGCCGGCGCCTGGCGCTATCTCGCCGAGAAGCTCGGCTGGGAGGCGGAGGCGCTCGCCTATCGCGACGCCTACCGCGCCTTCCACCGCGCCGAGGAGGCGCTCGCGGCGATCTGGGACGAAGGCTCGAATCGCCCCCGGCCCGAGCGCGAGGACGAGGCGCGCGCCATCGTGCACGAGCTCGGCCGGATCGCGCTCCTCGAGAACGAGGCCTGGCTGAAGACGCGCCGCGAGCGCCCGCTCACCCCGGTCGCCGGCTGAGCCGCCTCACCCCACCTCCACCACGATCCGCCCGCGCACCCGCCCGGCGAGGATCTCGTCGGCCGTGGCGATCACGTCCTCGAGCGGAATCGTCGTCGTCATGGCGTCGAGGATCGCAGGATCGACGTCGCGGGCGAGGCGGTCCCAGGCGGCGCGGCGCAGGGGGATGGGGGCGGGGACGGAGTTGACGCCGAGGAGCGCCACGCCGCGCAGGATGAAGGGCGCGACCGAGGTCGGCAGGTCCATGCCGCCGGCATTGCCGCAGGCGGCGATCGCGCCGTCGGGCTGCGTCATCGAGAGGGCGTTGGCGAGCATCGCGCCGCCGACCGTATCGACGCCCGCCGCCCAGCGCGCCTTGGCGAGCGGCTTGACCGGCCCCGTCAGCTCGGCGCGCGCCACGATCTCGGCGGCGCCGAGCCCCTCGAGGTAGGCCGCCTCCTCCGGCCGGCCGGTCGCGGCGATCACCCGCCAGCCGGCCTTCGCCAGCAGCGCCACCGCCACCGAGCCGACGCCGCCGGCGGCGCCCGTCACCAGCGCCGGGCCGGCCTCCGGCGTCAGGCCGTGGCGCTCGAGCGCGAGCACGCACAGAGCGGCGGTGAGGCCGGCGGTGCCGAGCGCCATGGCGCGCGCGGCGTCCATCCCCGCGGGGAGCGGCACGAGCCAGCCTCCGGGCACGCGCACCTTCTCGGCGTAGCCCCCCAGATGCGTCTCGCCGACGCCCCATCCAGTGAGGATCGCCGCGTCGCCGGGCTTCCAATCCGGATGCGTCGAGGTCTCGACCACCCCCGCCGCGTCGATGCCGCCGATCATGGGGAAGCGCCGCACGACGGGCATGCGCCCGGTCAGGGCGAGCCCGTCCTTGTAGTTCACGGTGGAGTGGGAGACGCGCAGGGTGACGTCCCCCTCCATCAGCTCGCTCTCGGGAAAGTCCGTCAGGGCGGCGGTCGTGCCGGTCTCGGCCTTCTCGACGACGATGGCGCGCATGGTGGTCCTCCCGGGAGCGTGGCGCAGTGCTCTGCGCAGGTGCCTAGCGTTCGGGAGGGAGTTCACACCGGGGCGGGGCGGGGGGCAAGGGGAGAGAGGCGAGGAGGCGACCGGGCTCAGCCTGCGGCGGGCCCGTCGCGGCCGGAGCCGTTCCCGGCGGGCTCCGCGGCCGCTCGCTTCTCGGCTTCCGCCTGCGCCTTGAGGCGCATGGCATAGGCACGGATCGCGGGTCGGTCGATCTGCTTCTCGAGCGACGACACGAAAGACGGCTCCGCATCGACGAGCGCCAGCATCTGGTCGGCGAACCATCCGCGTTCGTAGCTCGCACGTTCCGCCATCTCGACCTCCCGTCGCATCTGTCTTTTCATACGCGAATCAGGTTAGCAGATTCATCAACGCCCGGCAGTCGGGAATGTGCCAATCTCGGAACGAAGCGACACCGATGCCGAGCAGCGAAGCGAAGGGTGGGCCGGAGCTGGTTTTCTGCCTCTGTGCGCCGGTGGGCTCCGACCAGGAAGCCGTTCAGGCCGAACTGGCGGAGCAGCTGAAACGCGTCGGCTACGACGCGATCCAGATTCATCTCACCGACTTCCTCACTGAGGTTGATGGGCCACCGACCAAGACGGAGGGCTATGCGAAGCGGATTCTGCGCCTGATCAGGCGAGCCAACGCGTTGCGCAAGCGCACCGAGGAGAACGCCGCGATGGCCTATGCGGCGCTCACGATGATCCGCTCCGAACGAGAGAAGAAGACGGGCTCCGCCAAGAAACCCGCGCCAAGCGTCGCCTACATCCTCAGGCAACTCAAGCGCCCCGAGGAAATCGCTTTGCTGAGGGAGGTTTATGGTAAGCGCGTCCTGCAGATATCCGTGCACTCGGATACGGCACGGCGTCGCACGCGCCTCATCGAGCGCATGAGGGACGAGGACGCGGCCGCCACGCGCGGCCACCGTTTCGAAGTATGCGCCCTGAAGCTTCTCGAGCGGGACGAGTTCGAAGCCTCCGTGGAGCATGGCCAGCGGCTGCGCGACGTTTTCCCCTTGGCCGACGTCTTCATAGACGGCGACCGAACAGGAAACCTCAAGGCGACGGTCGAGCGCCTCGTCCGCCTCGTCTTCGGCTACAATTTCGCCTCGCCCTCCCGCGACGAGCACGGCATGTACCTGGCGAAGTCGGCCGCCCTGCGCTCGCTCGACCTCTCGCGGCAGGTCGGCGCGGCGGTCTTCTCCATCGACGGGGAGGTGAAGGTGCTCGGCACGAACGAGGTCCCGAGCCCCCGCGGCGGCACCTACTGGGACGGGGACGAGCCCGAGTCGCGGGAGTACATCCGCGGAGCCGACACGAACGAGGAGTTCAAGCACAAGCTCCTCACGGACGCGCTCCACCACCTCGCGAAGGTTGGCGTCGTCGCAGAGACCTACACGGGTATCGACTCTCGGGCACTGCTGAAGCGCATCTCGGACGAGCGAGGGATCGACCTCGGCAAGCAGCTCCTCTTGATGGACATGATCGAGTACGGCCGCATCATCCATGCGGAGATGAACGCCATCACCGATGCCGCCCGCCTCGGCATCTCGCTCAAGGACGCCACGCTGTTCTGCACGACCTTTCCATGCCACCTCTGCGCCAAGCACATCATCGCCGCGGGGATCAGGCGCGTCGTTTATATCGAGCCCTATCCGAAGAGCTACGCAGCAGAGCTCTATCCCGACGAGATCGTGCTCGGTCGACCTGCGGCGCCCTCAGCCGCGGACTGTGACGATGGACGTGTACGCTTCGAGCCCTTCATCGGCATCGCGCCGTTCCGCTATCGCGACTTCTTCGAGAAGCAGAAACGAAAAGGCAGCGACGGCCGTGCCCAGCAATGGGCGAAGGGCGATCCGGAACCGATCGTGGGCAGCGACGTCGAGTCCTACCTCGCCACCGAGGAGCAGAAGGCCCTCTACTTCGCCAGCCGTCTCGCCAAGACGTCTCCCCCGGAAGACGAAGCCTCTCCTCCTGCCCGCTGACCCCTCACCCCACCCGCGACACGTACACGTCCGAGAACGCCGTCATAACGCGGTCGCGGCCGTTGGCCTTGGCGTCGAACAGGGCGAGGTCGGCGCGCTTCATCAGGCCCTCGACCGTCTCGCCGTCGGACCATTCGCCGACGCCGAGGCTCGCGGTGAACTTCACCGGGCCGGAGCGGCCGCGCACGCGGATCTCGGAGATCTTGCCGCGCAGGGTGTTGGCGACGTCGGAGGCCTCCATGCCGCGCATGCCGGGGAGCGCGAGCGCGTATTCCTCGCCGCCGACGCGGCCGGCGAAGCCCTTGTGGTCGCGGGCCACCGCGGCGAGCACCTCGCCGGCGGCGCGGATGGCGGCGTCGCCCACCGCGTGGCCGTGGCCGTCGTTGATCTTCTTGAAGTGATCGAGATCGATGCCGATCAGCGCCAGCCGCCCCTGCGGCCCGTGCCGGCGCGCGGCCTCGCCGAGGCGGTGGATGAAGGCGCCGCGGTTGAGCAGGCCGGTGAGCGAATCGGTCTCGGCCAGCCGGATCAGCTCGCGCTGGAGCGTGGTGAGGCGCTGGGCGGCGCGCAGGCGCGCGTTCAGCTCCTCCGCCACAGGGGGCTTGGAGAGGAAGTCGTCCGCGCCCGAATCGAGCGCTTCGGAGAGGTTGCGCGCGTTGTCGGTCGACGACATCGCGATGATGTAGAGGGGCCGGCGGTCCTCGGCGAGCAGGCGGGCCGACCAGCACAGCTCGAAGCCGCCGATCGGGCGGGTCTCCAGGCTGGTGATCAGCGCGTCCACGCTCGGCGTGTCGGTGACGAAGGCGAGCGCCTCGCGGCTGTCGGTGAAGGTCTCGACCTGGTGACCCTTCGGGGCGAGCAGGCCCGCGACCATCTTCAGGACGACCCGGCTCGAGTCCACGACCACGATATGCATGTGCGGCCCCAATTCCCCAGTCCCAATTCCACTTGGGAAGACGAGCGTAGGGATAGAGCCGACGGCTTAAGAACAGGCTAAGACGATCCGCGTCGCGGGCCGGCGGCGGCGGTCAGCCCGCCGTCGCCATGCGCTCCTCCGCTTCCGCGAGCGCGCGCGGGTCGCCGACGTGGAGCCAGGTGCCGTCGAGGCGCAGGCCGTGGAGCCGCCCGGCGCGCTCGGCGCGATCGAACAGCAGATTGAGCGAGAACGGCCCTTCGGGCGTGTCCGCGAACAGGGCCGGCGAGAGGATCGCCACGCCCGCATAGGCGAAGGGCGCAACCGCCCGCTCGCGCCGGCGGGTCAGGCGGCCCTCGCCGTCCATCTCGAAATCACCCGGGCCGTCGAAGCCGATGGATCCCGCCGTGGCGGCGAGCAGCAGCGCGATGTCCATGCGCTGCGGGTCGTAGAGGTCGACGAGCCGCGCGATGTTGCTGCGCGGGCCCTCGAGCCAGGCGGAATCGGTGTTGTGGACCAGGAACGGCCCCGGCCCGAGCCGCGGCAGCGCGGCCTTGATGCCGCCGCCGGTGTCGAGCAGCCGCTCCCGCTCGTCCGCGACGACGAGCGCCGGCGGCGCGGTGCGCCGCGCGCAATGGGCCTCCAGCAGGTCGGCGAGGTAGTGCACGTTGACGACCGCGGTCTCGACGCCCGCCGCGGCGAGGCGAGCGAGCGCGTGGTCGATCAGGGCCCTGCCACCGAGCCGCACCAGCGGCTTGGGGGTCGTCGTGGTGAGCGGGCGCATGCGCCGGCCGTAGCCGGCGGAGAGGACCATGGCCGTGGTGGGGCGGGGCGTGGTCATGAGGTCATCGTCACGAGGGGGTTGCGGAGCCGGGCTCCGCCGCAATGCGCGGCGCGTGCGCCTCGTACCACGCCTTGAGGCGGGCGAGTGCGGGGTGTGCGAGGTTGCGCGCGAGCACGGCCTCGAGCCGCGGCAGGTGGGCGAGGTAGCCGGGCTTGCGGTCGCGCCGGTCGAGGCGGGTGAAGATGCCCAGGCACTTCGTCGCCCGCTGCGCGCCCAGGATGGCGTAGTCGCGGGCGAAGGCGGCGACGTCGAAGCCGGGGTCGCGCGCGCGCCGCTCGCGGGCGTAGAGCGAGAGCAGCCTGAGCTCGAGCTCGGGCGCGACGTCGACCCGCGCGTCCTGAGCGAGCGAGACGAGGTCGTAGGCGGGGTTGCCCAGCACCGCGTCCTGGAAGTCGATCAGCCCGACGCGGGCGATGCCCGCACGCTCGGGGAGCCAGATCAGGTTGGGCGAGTGGTAGTCGCGCAGGCACCAGGTCGCCGGCGCCTCGTCCAGGAGGGCGAAGACCTCCCGCCAGGCGGCGAGGAACTCGGCACGGGCGGCCGCGGTGAGCTCGTGGCCGACGCGGAAGCGCAGGTACCAGTCGACGAACAGCTCGACCTCGATCGACAGCGCGGCCTCGTCGTAGGGCGGTACCGGGTGCTCGATCTCGTCGGCCACGGGGAGCACGTGCGGAAGCGTCGTCGTGTGGATCTCGACGAGGAGCCGCGCCGCCTCGGCGTAGCGCTCGGGGATCGCGCCGTCGGCGTCCACGACCGGCTCGTCGCCGAGGTCCTCCAGGAGCAGCAGCCCCTCGTCGAGCGCCTCGCCCAGGATGCGCGGGGCGGAGAGGCCGAGCGAGCGCAGGCCGCGGTCGATCGCGACGAAGGCGTGGACGCTCTCGGCCAGGCGCGCGATGGCGCTGTAGGGCTTGCCCTGGCGGATCGGCGGACCGTCCGGGCGGCGCGGGGCGATCATCAGGACCGCCGTCTCGCCTCCGTCGCGGGTCAGCCGCTCGTAGGCGCGGGTCGAGGCGTCACCCGTCATCGGGGCGCGGCGCGCGCCGGACCAGCCGGCCCGGGCGAGCAGTCCCTTGAGCGCGCGGGCCCGCACCAGCCGCTCGCCGAAGGCGCCGACGCCGACCAGGATCGCGACGCGGGCCTCGCCGCCGTCGTGCGCCACGATCTCGAGCGTGATGTCGAGGCGCGACGCCGAGAGCGCCGCGGCGGCCCGGTCGGGCCATTCGACGAGCGCGATGGCGCTCTCCGTCGCCTCGTCCCAGCCGAGCTCGACGAGCTCGTCGGAGGAGGAGAGCCGGTAGAAGTCGGCGTGGACCACGGGCGCCCTGCGCGTCTCGTAGGTCTGCATCAGCGTGAAGGTGGGGCTCGGCACCTCGAGCGCGGGGTCGCCGGCGAGCGCGCGGACGATGGCGCGCGCCAACGTCGTCTTGCCCGCGCCGAGCCCGCCCGACAGCGTGACGAGGTCGCCGGGCTTCAGCTCGTCGGCGATGAAGCGCGCCATGTCGCGGGTGGCCCGCTCGTCGTCGAGCAGCACCTCCCAGACCGGCAGGCGCGGGTCGGGACCCGGGGGCAGGCCCATCAGGCCTCTCTCTGGCATCGAATCCTCGCTGTCGGGGCGCACGCGTCGGCCGCGGCGCCCAAGGACGCGCGCCCCGCGCTACTCGGCCGCGAGGCGCTGCGGCCCGTCCGCCGGGAAGACGCAGGTCACCGTCGTTCCCGATCCCGGGTTCGACGTCAAGGACACCCGCCCGCCGTGCAGCTCCACGAAGGCGCGCACGATGGACAGGCCGAGCCCGACGCCGCGGTGGCGGGTGCCGAGCGTATGGCTCTCGAATCTGTCGAAAACGCGCTCGACCACCTCGGGCGGGATGCCGCGGCCCTGGTCGGCCACCTCGAACACCACCTCGCCGGCGGTCTTGCGGGCGGAGAGGCGCACGGTCTGGCCGGTCTCCGAGAAGCCGACGGCGTTCGAGAGCAGGTTGAACAGCACTTGGCGCACGCGCTTGGCGTCGGCGATGAAGCCGCCGATGCCGCCGGGCGCGTCGATGACGAGGGAGAGCTTGTTCTCGGCGATGCGGTCGTCGATCCCGCGCACGGCGGCGTCGATCGTCTCGCGGATGTCGACCTCCTCCGGATCGAGCTCGAGCGAGCCCGTGTCGATCGAGGCGAGGTCGAGGATGTCGTTGATGATGGCGAGCAGCGCCCCCGAGGAGCGCATGATCAGCCCGGCGTACTCGCGCTGGCGGTCGTTGAGCCCGCCCACCGTCTCGTCGCCCAGCAGCTGCGCGAAGCCGATGATCGTGGTGAGCGGCGAGCGCAGCTCGTAGGAGACGTGGTGGACGAAGTCCTCGCGCAGCCGCGCCGCCACCTCCAGCGCCTCGTTCTTCTCGATCAGCGCCCGCTCGACGTTGACGCTGGCGGTCACGTCGACGAAGGCGATCAGCGTCGCGCCGTCGGGCAGCGGCTGGACCGCGCAGTCGAGATGCAGGCCGTCGCGGCGCGCCAGCCGCAAGGCCAGCTCCGTGCGCCCTTCCGCGTCCCCGGCGACGGCGGCGCGGATCGCCGCCCAGGCGTCCTCGTCCGGCGCGAGGCCGCGGCAGGCGGCGATCATGCTCTCGAGATGCGGCTCCTCGCCGGGGGCGGGCTGCGGCAGCCGCCAGAGCGCGCGGAAGGCGCGGTTGGCGAGCTTGAGCCGCCCGTCCGAGCCGAACACGGCGACGCCCTCCTCCAGCGCGTCGAGCGTCTCGCCCTGCACGCGCATGAGGGAATTGTAGCGGCTCTCGAGCGAGAGGTGCTCGGAGACGTCGTCGAACAGCCAGGTGAGGCCGCCCTGCGGGTTCGGGTTGGCGACGACGTGGAGCGTGCGCCCGTCGGGCAGGTGCCACCAGGTCTCCTGCGGCTCGATGGCGCGGTAGCTCGCGAGCACGTCCGCCTTCCAGCGCCGCCAGTCCGCCTGCTCGGGCAGGCGCCGCTCGGCGCGCAGGCGATCGAGGATCTCGCCCTCCGACGGCCCGCTCTCCAGGAAGCCGCGGTCGAGGCCCCACAGGGCGCGATAGGCGGAATTGTGGAAGACGAGATGCTGGCTCGAATCGAAGATCGCCACCGCGTTCGGCAGGTGGTCGAGGGTGCGCACGTGCGCCTGCATCTGGCGCTGCAGGTCGGCGCGGACCTCCTCGAGGTCGGTGACGTCCACCGCGATGCCGACGAAGCCCCCCGGCGAGGGCGTCTCCGCGACGTCGAGCGTGCGTCGGGCGCCGGCCACGATCGCGGTGGTGCGCGCGGCGAAGCGGTCGCGGGCGGCGCGGGCGGTCGCGGCATCCTCGCGGGCGCCGCGGTCGAGGAGCTCGAGGCCCCGCGCGCGGGCGTCCTCCAGCGACAGCGCCTCCACCGCCGCGAGCCAGGCGGGGTTCGCCCAGGCGATGCGGCCCTCGCCGTCGCGCAGCCAGACCGGCTGGCTCATGCCTTCGAGCAGCGCGCGCAGGTTCTTCAGGTCGTCGCCCTGGCGCACCAGCGTCTCGCGGGCCTGGAGCAGCTCCAGCCGGTCGCCGGTGACGTCGCGCAGCCGCAGGATCGCCCGCCCGCCGAGCGCGCGCCCCTGCGCCTCGACGAAGCGGTCGCGCTGGGCGCGCAGGGTCAGGCGGAAGGCCTCGCCGCGCTCGCGCAGCCGCGTCAGCGCGCCGTCGAGCGCGCCCGCGTCCGCCGGCGCGAGCCAGGCGCCGAAGGCGAGGAGGCGCTTGCCGGCGGCCGCCGGGCCGAGGGCGTTCGGGTCGCCCTCGATGCGCGGCTCGGCGTCGCGGCCGTCCCAGGAGACGACGAGCTGGCTCTCCGCGCCGATCACCGTCTCCGCCCGGTCGGCGGCGGCGCGCAGCTCGGCGAGCTCGGCGCGCAGCCCCGCCTCGCGCTCCGCCGAGCGCCGCTGCTCGATGCGGTAGACGAAGGCGGTGGTCAGCGCGAAGACGAGCGAGCCCGCCACGAAGGCGAAGCTGATGGCGTTCTGCGGATCGAGCCGGGCGAGCAGCGCGTCGGGCGCGAGCGCCCGCGCCGGGCCGGAGAGCAGCGCGCCGGCCGCGAGCACGCTCGTGCCGAGGAGGGCTGCCCGCATCCGGCCGGGCAGGGACGCGCGCGGCGACGCGGGAAGCGGCGCGCGAAGCGGCGCCCGCCCCCGATCGCGCGTCTCGGTATGCTCTCCCACCTGCCCGTACCCGTCGCCCATCAGCCGTCGAGGCCCCCGTTCGCCGCACGCCCGCGCACCCGGAGACCCGGCGGCGGGCGGCGACGCTGTCACGATTCGCGTGCAGTGTACCCGTCGGGCGACTCCGCCAGGAAGAGGGTTAATGTCCGTTTAAACGCGGGTGTCGCGCGGGGGACTCAGGTGGGGACTCGGGTACGGGCCCCGCCCCGTCGCGCCCCGGCTGTTGCCAAACCGCCCGCGCGCGGTCACATCTGCGGGGTCATGACCGCTCACCCCACCACGAGCGCCGGATTCGGCGTGTACGTGCACTGGCCCTTCTGCGCCTCGAAGTGCCCGTACTGCGACTTCAACAGCCACGTGCGGCGCGAGCCGCCGGACGAGGCGCGCTTCCTCGCGGCCTTCGCCGCCGAGATCGCCCACCAGGGCGCGCTCGCGCCCGGCCGCACGGTGGGCAGCGTCTTCTTCGGCGGGGGAACGCCCTCGCTGATGCAGCCGCGCACGGTGGGCGCGATCCTCGACGCCATCGCGAGGGCCTGGAGCGTCGCGCCCGACGTCGAGGTGACGCTCGAGGCGAACCCGACCAGCGTCGACGCCACCCGCTTCGCCGGCTATCGCGCCGCGGGCGTGGGCCGCGTGTCCCTCGGTGTCCAGGCGCTCAGCGATCCGGACCTGCGCACGCTCGGGCGCCTGCACACGGCGCGCGAGGCGCTCGACGCCGTGGCGGTGGCGCAGGCGCATTTCCCGCGCTCGTCCTTCGACCTGATCTACGCCCGCCCCGGCCAGGCGCCCGCCGCCTGGGCGGCGGAGCTGCGGGAGGCGATCGACCGCGCCGCCGAGCACCTGTCGCTCTACCAGCTGACGATCGAGCCCGACACCTGGTTCGAGAAGCTCCACCGCGCCGGCAAGCTCGTCGTGCCCACGGCCGACGAGGCGCGCGCGCTCTGGGACGTCACGCAGGAGGTCTGCGACGCCGCGGGGCTGCCCGCCTACGAGATCTCCAACCACGCCCGCCCGGGCGCGCAGTCGCGCCACAACCTCGTCTACTGGCGCTATGGCGAGTATGCCGGCGTCGGCCCCGGCGCGCACGCGCGGCTCGTGACCAACGAGGGGCGCATCGCGCTGGCGACCGAGCGCCATCCCGAGACCTGGCTCGCGCTGGTGGAGCGCGACGGCAACGCCACGGTGACGCGCGAGGTGCTCTCGGAGGAGGCGCAGGGCGACGAGTTCCTGCTGATGGGCCTGCGGCTCGCGGAGGGTGTCGACCCGGCCACCTACGAGGCGCTCTCCGGCCGCACCCTCGACCCGCGGCGGATCTCCGCGCTCGTCGGCGACGGCCTGATCGCGCCCCGCGCCGGCGGCCGTCTCGCCGTCACGCAGGCGGGCTTTCCCGTCCTCGACGCGGTGGTCGCCGACCTCGCCGCATGAGGCGCCTCACGGCGCTCCCCACCGCCCCGTCGCCGCCCCGTTCGCAGCCCCGTTCGCCTGCGGCACCAGCACCGGGATGAAGCGCGTCCCGCGTCGGGTCTGGCGGACCATCAGCGGACGGTGGAGCTGCTTCGTGGCCTCCACCACGTGGACGCCGGCGAAGGGCAGGGCGAGGCGCGTGCCGATGCGCTCCCAGGCGCCGGCGGAGCCGCGCAGCACGCGCGAGGGCAGCGGCGGGACGTAGAGCGTCTCCGTCCAGGCCTCGGGGGTGAACAGCGTGCGGCGCATCAGGGCCTTGAGCTGCCCGCGCGAGTACGGCTGGCCGTGGCCGAAGGGGGTGACGTCCATGCGTGCCCACAGCCCGCCGCGGTTGGGCACGACGACCGCGAGCCGCCCGCCCGGCGCGAGCACGCGCCAGACCTCGTAGAACAGCTCGTCGGGATCCTCCGACGTCTCCAGCGCATGGACGAGGAGCACGCGGTCCATGCAGCCGTCGGGCAGCGGCAGCATCAGGCTGTCGGCGAGGCAGGCGGCGGAGCGCGCATCCCCGGGCCAGGGCTCGACGCCCTGCGCCGCCGGCATGAAGGCGAGGACGCGCTCGGCGCGCCCGCGGGCGGCGTGGAGGAAGGGGCCGGGATAGCCGAGCCCCATCACCCGCGCGCCGCCGACCGGCGCCAGGAAATCGTCGAGCGCGCGCCCGACGAAGCGCCGCGCGGTCTCGCCCAGCGGGCTCTCGTAGAATGCGCGCAACGCGACGACGTCGAGGGTCATGGGTCGGCGCTCTCCTCCCGCGCCCAGCAATGACGCGCCGGCGCGCGATGCGCAACCCGCAGGGCCGCCCGGCGCGCAACGCGCTCGCAATTCGTCGCGCGATGGCTTATGTGGGGACCGAACGCCCGGCCCGCGCGCCGCAGCGCCCCCTCCCGCCAGTCCAGCACCGACGGACCAGAACCGAAACCGGGGATGCCCGGATCGGCCCGGCGGGGACCTCTTTTCGACGGTACCGACCGCAATGCCCTTTCCCGCGACCCACCCCCTCCTCGCCGAGGCGCTGTCCGCGCGCGGCTACGCCGAGCCGACGCCGGTCCAGGCGGCCGTGCTGGCGCCCGGCCACGAGGGGCGCGACCTCCTCGTCTCCGCCCAGACCGGCTCCGGCAAGACGGTCGCCTTTGGCCTCGCGCTCGCCGAGACGCTGATCGGCGCAGCCCCCATCCTCGTGCCCTCGCTCGCGCCCCGCGCCCTCGTCGTCGCGCCGACCCGCGAGCTGGCGCTGCAGGTCGAGCGCGAGCTCGCCTGGCTGTGGGAGCGCACCGGCGCACGCCTCGTCTCCTGCGTCGGCGGCATGGACCCGCGCCGCGAGCGCCGCGCGCTCGAGGTCGGCGCCGACATCGTCGTGGGCACGCCCGGGCGCCTGCGCGACCACATCGAGCGCGGGGCGCTCGACCTCTCCGCGCTGGAGGTGGCCGTGCTCGACGAGGCCGACGAGATGCTCGATCTCGGCTTCCGCGAGGACCTGACCTTCATCCTGAACGCGGCCCCGGCGACGCGCCGCACGCTCTTGTTCTCCGCGACGATCCCGCCGCAGATCGCCGCGCTCGCCCGCGACCACCAGACCGACGCGATGCGCATCGACACGGTCGGGCGCAACGCACCCCACGCCGACATCGCCTATCGCGCCGTCCGCGTCGCGCCGCGCGAGGTCGAGCACGCCGTCGTCAACGTGCTGCGCCAGGTCGAGGCGCGGGCGGCGATGGTGTTCTGCGCCACCCGCGAGCAGGTGCGCCATCTCCATGCGAGCCTTCTCGAGCGCGGCTTCTCGGCGGTGGCGCTGTCGGGCGAGCTGTCGCAGGCGGAACGCACGACCGCCCTCCAGTCCCTGCGCGACGGGCGCGCGCGGGTGTGCGTGGCGACCGACGTCGCCGCGCGCGGCATCGACCTGCCGCACCTCGACCTCGTCGTCCACGCCGACCTGCCCAACGATCGCGAGGCGCTGCTCCACCGCTCCGGCCGCACCGGCCGCGCGGGGCGCAAGGGCGTGTGCGCGCTGATCGTGCCGGTGAACCGCCGCCGCAAGGCGGAGGGGCTGATCCAGGCGGCGCGCATCGACGTCGAGTGGTCCGGCCCGCCGACGATCGAGGAGATCCGCGCCGCCGACGAGGCGCGCTTCCTCGCCGACCCCGTGCTCGTGGAGGCTTCCGGCGACGACGAGCGGGAGACCGCCCAGCGCCTGCTCGAGACCCGCTCTCCCGAGGAGATCGCCGCCGCGCTCGTGCGCCTGTGGCGCGCGCGCCTGCCGGCGCCCGAGGACGTCTCCGATCCCGGCGAGCGTCCGCAGCGCCGCACCCGCGAGGAGCGGGAGACGTTCGCCGCGCGCGAGAAGACGCCGTTCGAGGGCCGCGGCGGCCGCGAGCCGCGGGAGGCGCGCGAGCGCCTGCCGATGGCCTGGTTCACGCTGTCCGTGGGGCGACGCCAGAACGCCGACCCGAAATGGCTGCTGCCGCTGATCTGCCGTCTCGGCAATGTCGAGCGCGGCGTGGTCGGCCCGATCCGCATCTTCCCCGAGGAGACGCGCTTCGGCATCGTCGTCGACGCCGCCGAGCGCTTCGCCCAGGCCGCCGAGCGCCCGAACGACGAGAACGTCCGCGTCGCGCGCGCCGACGGCGAGCCGGGGCCGCAGCCCGGGTTCGGCAAGCCCGCCTTCGGCAAGCCGGGCTACGCCAAGGCCGGGAGCGGCAAGCCGGGCAAGGGCGGGTTCGGCAAGGGTGGATTCGACAAGGGTGGCCCCCGCGGCAAGCCCGCCCCGCGCGGCGAGGCGCCCTTCCGGAAGGACGACGCGCGCCGCGGCCCCGCCGAGGGTGCGCCGCGCCGGCGCCACGGCGAGCGCTGACGGGCTCGACGGGGCGCCCGCCCCGTCCTAGCTCTCCGTAGGAAACCTCGGGAGGACGCGCCGATGAACGACTTGTCGCGACGCTTCGAGCGCGGGGACGGGGCCCGCAACGTGCTCGGCGGCCCGCTCGCCCTGTGCTGCGCGTCGCCGCGCACGGGCTTCTTCCGCGACGGCTTTTGCAACACGGCGGCGGAGGACGTCGGCACGCACGTGATCTGCGCCGTCGTCACCGACGCGTTCCTGCGCTTCGGCCAGGCCCGCGGCAACGACCTGCTGACGCCCCGCCCCGAGTTCGACTTCCCCGGTCTGCGGGCGGGGGACGGCTGGTGCCTGTGCGCGCTGCGCTGGCGCGAGGCGCTGGAGGCGGGCGTCGCCCCGAAGGTCAGGCTCGCCGCGACGCATGCGCGCGCCCTCGACTTCGTGCGCCTCGAGGACCTGGAAGCCCACGCGGTCGAGGAGTAGGTGCCCCTCGTGCCGCGGTGCGGGAACGGCCCGCCCGGCCGCGCCGTTCACCCCGCGCGACACGAGGAGAGCCATGCCGGTCTACTATTTCCACATCCGCTCCGACCGCGGCGTCCACCCCGACATGGACGGCGTGCGCCTGCCCGACGGCGAGGCCGTGCGCCGCGAGGCGATCGACCGCGCCCTCGTCGAGATGGCGGAGGGCGAGAAGCACGCGCAGGACCGCACCGGCTGGGCCTTCGACATCCGCGACGACCACGACCGCCCGGTGCTGGAGCTGCCGTTCGCGGAGGCGATCCCGCAGGGGTGACGACACCGCATCGGGACATCGTGTCAGGACAGGGCGTCGATGATCCGTCGCCGATCTTCCTCCCTGAGGGTCGTCGCCATCGTGAGCAGCTTGATGATCTCTCCGCACAGGCTTTCGTGGATCTCGCCGACAATTCCGTTCCTGGCAATGCTATCTCGAACGACGTAGTCGTCGATCTCCAGGGGATCCCCGCATTCCAGATAGCTGTCGTGATCGAGGAACATGTGCAGCGGATCGCGCACCAGCTTGACGATGGGCGGCCAGCGGCGCGTGTTGATCCGGTAGAAGTATCCGAGCGTCGGCTCCACGCAGGCGACCATCTTCGGCTTCGGCGGACGAACGGTCCCATCGGGAATGACGATGACCTGCCGGGGCTTCAGCACCTCTACAGCCTCATGAACCGTGCTTTCTCACGAAGCATCTCGATGACTTCGTCCTTGTCCGGACGGTCGTCGAGCATGTCCTCGTAGCGCATGTAGCCGAGCTCCGCAGCCTGCCAGTCCGGGCCGTGGGTCGCCGCGGTCCGCTCGTCGAAGCTCATCGACAGCGAGCGCTCGAGGCCGGCGCGGAGGTGCTCCCGATTGCTTCGCGAGAGTGCGGAGGTGTCGACCTGCGACGCTCCCGACGGGCGCAGGCGGTAGCCGGCGAGCGTCCATGGAACGCTTTCGACGCCGAGCTCGGCGAGCCACAGCGATTCCGCTTTCGCCATCTCGTAGATCTCGAGCGGGACGGGGCCGAAGCGCATCGCCCGATAGGTCGCGCCGAAGATCGGCCTGAGATGCTCGTTCAGATGCGTCTTGTCGGCGAAGTAGCACGTCTTGAGCGCGGCATGCAGATCGATCCCGGGATGGTTCGACACCATCTCGTGCAGGGCAGCATAGGCCTTGTCGGCGGCGAATTTGAACCGGATCATGCCGACAGGATAAGATTCGGCCTCGACGCGCGCAAGCGTCGTCGATCGAGGCGCCGTCCTACTCCGCCGCCTCGCGCGCCGGCAGGTAGTCGCCCCACACCGTCTCGCCCTTGAACCCCGCGAGGAAGGCCGCGTGCGCCTCGCGCTCGGCATCGGTCAGCCGAGGCGGGGCCGGGCGCCGCGCCACGGCGGGCGCACCCGCGACGAGGGGGCCGCGGGCGAGGCTCGGCGCGGAGAGGCCCAGATCGACCTGCTTGCCGCCGATCAGCTCGATGTAGACTTCCGCCAGCAGCTCCGCGTCGAGGAGCGCGCCGTGCTTGGTGCGCCGCGCATTGTCGATGCCGAAGCGGCTGCACAGGGCGTCGAGGCTCGCCGGCGCGCCGGGGAACTTGCGCCTGGCCATCATCAGCGTGTCGAGCACCTGCGCGGCGGGCCAGCGCGGGCGGCCGAGCCGCTCGAGCTCCATGTCGATGAAGCCCATGTCGAAGGGCGCGTTGTGGATGACGAGCCGCGCGCCCTCCACGAAGGCGAGGAAGTCGTCGCAGATCGCCCCGAACACGGGCTTGTCGGCGAGGAAGTCGTCGGAGAGGCCGTGCACCTGGAAGGCACCCTCCGACATCGCTCGCTCCGGATTGACGTAGCGATGCCAGGTCCGCCCGGTCGGGATCTGGTTGAGGAGCTCGACGCAGCCGATCTCGACGATCCGGTCGCCCAGGTTGGCGTCTCGGCCGGTGGTCTCGGTGTCGAGGACGATCTCGCGCAAGGCTCGGGCTCCGCCAGGCTCTGGTCAGGGGCGCGCCGCGCGGCCGTGACGGCCGGCGAGCGCCCGCACGATATCGCGGACCTGCCGCTCGGCGGAAGGGAAGCCGCGGCTCGTATCCACCAGGAAATGCGCCCGCCGGCGCTTTTCCACGTCCGGCACCTGCCGGGCGAGGATGCCGGCGAGCTTCTCCTCCGTCATCCCCGGGCGCGCCAGCACCCGCGCGCGCTGGACCGCCTCCGGCGCCGTGACCACGCAGACCGCGTCGCACAGGCGCTCGCTCCCGGTCTCGAGGAGGAGCGGCACGTCGAGCACCGCGAGCGGCGCGCCGGACGCCCGCGCCCGCCCGAGGAAGGCCTCCCGCTCGGCCGAGACGAGCGGGTGGACGATGGCCTCGAGCCGCGCCATCGCCTCGGGCCTGCCGATCACCATCGGCCCGAGCGCGGCTCGGTCGACGACGCCGCCCTTCGTCGCGCCGGGGAACGCCGCCTCGATCGCCGGCGCGGCCGCTCCCGCGTAGAGCCGGTGCACCGTCGCGTCGGCGTCGTGCACCGGCGCGCCGGCGCGGCGGAACATCGCCGCGGTCGCCGACTTGCCCATGCCGATCGAGCCGGTGAGGCCGAGGACGAAGGTCATCGCCGGACGCTCTCCACCGACGGCCGCGCGAGATCCGCCTCGACGAGTGCGCGCAGCTCCGGCGTCACCTCCGGACGCCGGCCGAACCACCGCGCGAAGCCGGGCACCGCCTGGTGCAGCAGCATCCCGAGCCCATCCACCGTGGCGAGACCGCGCGCGCGCGCCGTGCGCAGGAGATCCGTCTCCAGCGGGGCGTAGACGATGTCCGCGACGGCCGCCCCTTCGGGCAGCGCGGCGAGGTCGAGCGCGAGCGGATCCTTGCCGGTCATCCCGAGCGAGGTGGCGTTGACGAGGAGGTCGATCCCCCCGAGCGCCCGCTCCACCTCGGCGAAGGGCAGCGCGGCCACCCGCCGCGGGTCGAAGCCCAGGATCGGCGCCGCCTTCTCCACGTCCCGCGCCGCGACGACGACCCGCGCGAGCCCCCGGTCGAGGAGCCCCGCCGCCACCGCCCGCGCCGCGCCGCCGGCACCGAGCACCAGCGCCCGCGGGTGGCGTGCCTCCCACCCCGCGCCCAGCGCCGCGTCGAGGCTCTCGACGAAGCCGGTGACGTCGGTGTTGTCGCCGGCCAGGACCCCATCCTCCAGCCACACCGTATTGACCGCCCGCAGCCGCTGCGCCCGGGCGCTCGGGGCATCGACGAGGCGGAAGGCGGCCTCCTTGTGGGGGATCGTGACGTTGCCGCCGACGTAGCCGTCGCGCGCGAGCCCGCGCAGGAAGCCGGGGAAGGCGTCGGGCGCGACGTCGACGCGCTCGTAGCTGCCGGCGATGCCCATGCGCTCCAGCCAATGGCCGTGGATCAGCGGCGAGCGGGAATGGGCGATCGGATGCCCGGCGACGAAGGCTCTCGGCGGCATGGTCTCTCTCGGCGTCCAGGTCTGCGTCGAAGAGGAAGGCGGCGTCACAGCGCGAGCGCTCCCAGGTCGCGAAAGGCGGCGAGCAGCGGCAGGATCGGCAGGCCGAGGATCGTCGCATGATCCCCCTCGACCCGTGCGAAGAGGTGGGCGCCGACGCCTTCGAGCTGGTAGCCGCCCACGCTGGTCGTCACAGCCTCACCGGCGCTCGCGAGATAGAGGTCGATCGCGTCCGCGTCGAGCGGGCGCATGACGAGCCGCGCGGTCTCGACGAAGGCGGCGACGACGGCGCCGTCGCGGGCGATCGCCACGCCGGAATGGAGCGCGTGCGTGCGCCCGGCCAGCGCCGCGATCTGCGCCCGCGCCTCCTCCCGCGAGGCGGGCTTGTGGAAGAGCCTCTCGCCCAGCGCCAGGGTCTGGTCGGCGCCGATCACGAGAGCGCCGGGCCGCGCGCCCGAGACCGACAGCGCCTTCTGGCGGGCTAGGAGCACCGCCAGCGCGTCGGGCGCGAGACCCTCGGCCCGGGCGCCCGCCTCGATCGCGCGCTCGTCCACCTCCGGCCGCACGGTCTCGAAGGGCAGCCCGGTCGAGGCCAGCAGCGCGCGGCGCGTCGCCGAGGTCGAGGCGAGGACGAGGGGGGCGGGATCGCGCCAGAGGCGGGCGTTGCTCATCGATCGATCTCCCCGGCCCTCACGTCGCGATGAACTTCATGCGATGGGCGCGGTAGTGCTCGAGGATCGCCGCCGCCGTCTCCTCGATCGAGCGGCGCGTCACGTCGATCACCGGCCAGTGCTTGCGGGCGAAGAGCTTGCGCGAGTAGGCGATCTCCTCGGTCACCCGGTCCTTGTCCGCGTAGTCGGATTCGTCCGACGCGTTGAGCGAGAGGAGCCGGTTCTGGCGGATCTGCACGATGCGCTCCGGGCTCGCGACGAGGCCGACGAAGAGCGGCTTCCTGGCGTTCTCGATCTGGGGCGGCAGCGGCACGTTCGGGACGAGCGGGATGTTGGCGGTCTTGAGCCCGCGGTTGGCGAGATAGATTGCGGTGGGCGTCTTCGAGGTGCGCGAGACGCCGATCAGCACCACGTCGGCCTCCTCGATGTCGGTCGGCAACTGGCCATCGTCGTGGAAGAGGGTGAAGTTCATCGCGTCGATGCGCTTGAAGTAGTCGGCGTTGAGCATGTGCTGCGCCCCAGGCCGCGCCGTCGAGGCCGCGCCGAGGTAGGATTGCAGCAGCGCGTGCACCGGCGAGAGCACGGAGAGCGCCGGCGAGCCGTTCTCGCGGCAGGATTCCTCCAGCCGCTGGGCGAGGTCCTGCTCCACGAGCGT
Source organism: Salinarimonas sp. NSM (assembly GCF_052380005.1). Lineage (NCBI taxonomy): Bacteria > Pseudomonadati > Pseudomonadota > Alphaproteobacteria > Hyphomicrobiales > Salinarimonadaceae > Salinarimonas > Salinarimonas sp. NSM. The sequence goes on along the minus strand of NZ_JBQTCJ010000021.1, from coordinate 19,307 downwards.
GTAGAGCACGATGCCGGGGGCCGCCTCGATCTCGGCGATCACCCGCTCGAGCTGCGTCCCGGAGCGCACCAGCGGGTAGACGTGCTCGATGGCGGAGACGCCCTCGTACTGCGCCGCCACCGCGCGGGCGACGGTGATCAGCGTCTCGCCCGTCGAATCGGAGACGAGATGCAGGTGGAAGTAGCTTCGCGCCAAGGGCCCGCCTCCTTCGCCGTGACGTCCTCGCCGTCCCCAGGCCGACGGTCGGGGGAGTCGATGAGTGTGGATAAAGCCCCCCGGCGTGCGGGTCCAGCCGGAGGCCTGTGGAGGACGCCTCCATACCGTCAACACCGGATGTTCTGGGGAAGCCCGCGGCGGCTATGGTGGGAAATGCGGGCGCGGGGTGCGCGGCCGGGCCGGACGCCGGCGCATCGGGATCGTTAACGTTCTGTTAAGGTTTGCGATTCCGGATTCGCTGGACGACCGCGTCAACCCTTTCTCAACCCTTCCATGGCGGGCCCCGCATGTGGAGCGGCTGTGGACGGTGTTGCGGCAGCCCTGTACCCCTGCCAAGCAGAAACAGGATTCGATTCTAGAAAGAATTTCTGATTTGAGAGGGAAGGGGGAGGAACGCGGATGACCGAGAAGCCGGCACGCAAGCTGATGCGGGTGCTCGACGGCGAGGCCGTCTGGCCGCAGCCGATATGGCTGATGCGCCAGGCCGGGCGATACCTGCCCGAGTACAAGAAAACCCGCGCCACGGCCGGCGGGTTCCTGGCCATGTGCTACGATCCGGATTTCGCGGTGGAGGTGACCCTCCAGCCGATCCGGCGCTTCGGCTTCGACGCCTCGATCCTGTTCTCCGACATCCTCGTCGTCCCCCACGCGCTCGGCCAGGAGGTCTGGTTCGAGGAGGGCGAGGGTCCGCGGCTCACGCCCATCTCCACGCTGGACGACGTGCGGCGGCTGGGCGAGGGGCGCGACCCGCTCGAGCACCTCGCGCCGGTCATCGAGACCGTGCGGCGGCTGCGGGCCGAGCTGCCGGCGGAGACGACGCTGCTCGGATTCTGCGGCGCGCCCTGGACGCTGGCGAGCTACATGATCGCCGGGCGCTCCAGCCCCGAGCAGGCGCCCCTGCGGCTGGCCGCCTACCGTGATCCCGCCTTTCTCGCGGCACTGATCGAGAGGCTCGTCGAGACCTCGATCCGTTACCTCGTCGCGCAGATCGACGCCGGCGCGGACGCGGTGCAGATCTTCGAGAGCATGGGCACGAGCCTGCCGCCCTCGATGGTCGAGAGCGTCTCGCTCGGCCCGCTGCGGCGCATCGTCGAGGGCGTGAAGGCGGCGCGTCCGCAGGCCAAGGCGATCGTCTTCGTGCGCGGCGGCGGGCATCTCCACCGCCTCGCCGCGGCGGGCTTCGCGGATGCTGTCGGCATCGACTGGCAGACGGACGTCGCCGAGGCCGTGGCGCGCCTGCCGGCGGGCCTCGCGAGCCAGGGCAACCTCGATCCGCAGGCGCTCGTCGCCGGCGGGCGGGCGCTGGAGGAGGGCATCGATGCGATCCTCGCGGCGACCCGCGGGCGCCCGCACGTGTTCAACCTCGGCCACGGCATCGAGAAGGACACGCCGATTCCCCACGTCGAGGCGATGATCGCCCGCGTGCGCGGCAGCTGACGCGACCCCATGCTCGACGGATATCTCTGGCTCAAGAGCCTGCACGTCATCGCCATCATCGCCTGGATGGCGGGGCTGCTCTACCTGCCGCGGCTGTTCGTCTACCACACGGGCGCGAAGCCTGGAACCGAGCAGTCCGAGACCTTCAAGGTGATGGAGCGCCGGCTCTTGAAGGCGATCACGACGCCGGCGATGCTCGTCGCAGTGGTGACGGGGCTCTGGCTCGCCTTCCTCGGCGGCTGGTGGAGCGAGGGCTGGCTGCACGGCAAGCTGCTGCTGGTCCTCGGCCTTCTCGTCTCGCATCACCTGATGGGGCGCTACGTGAAGGCCTTCGCGGCGGACGCCAACGACAAGTCCTCGAAGTTCTTCAGGGTCTTCAACGAGGCGCCGACACTCCTGATGATCGGCATCGTCATCCTCGTGATCGTGAAACCGATTCTCTAGTGAAGGCGTTTTGGGGTTGAGCGTCGCGGGAAAACGCGATATGCAGCCCTACCCTCCCCTCGAGTGACAGGTCGCGCTTCCCCTCGGGCGATCCGGTCCCGGCTCCTTCGCCGGCAACCGTCCCGCGAAGCGGTGTCTCACCACCGACCCGGCCCGAACCGCCCTGTCGCCTCGCCTCAGCGCGAACGCCCCATGATCGAAGACGACATCATCAACGCACCGATCCGCGAGACCTCGGACACGGCTCCCGCCATGCGGGAGATCAAGCTCCAGGATCTCAAGTCGAAGACCGCGACCGAGCTCACCACCTTCGCGGAGGAGCTCGAGGTCGAGAACGCCAGCACCATGCGCAAGCAGGAGCTGATGTTCGCGATTCTCAAGCAGCTCGCCGCCCGCGAGGTCGAGATCATCGGCGAGGGCGTGGTCGAGACCCTGCAGGACGGCTTTGGCTTCCTGCGCTCGTCGGACTCGAACTACCTGCCCGGCCCCGACGACATCTACATCTCGCCCTCGCAGATCCGCCGCTTCGGGCTGCGCACCGGCGACACGGTCGAGGGCCCGATCCGGGGGCCGAAGGAAGGTGAGCGCTACTTCGCGCTGCTCAAGGTCAACACGGTCAATTTCGAGGATCCCGAGAAGATCCGCCACAAGGTCCACTTCGACAACCTGACACCGCTCTACCCGACCGAGCGGCTCAAGCTCGAGCAGCAGGACCCGACGCGCAAGGACTACTCCGCGCGAATCATCGACATCGTCTCGCCGATCGGCAAGGGCCAGCGCGGCCTCATCGTCGCGCCGCCGCGCACCGGCAAGACTGTGCTGATGCAGAACATCGCGCAGTCGATCACCACGAATCACCCCGAGTGCTACCTCATCGTGCTGCTCATCGACGAGCGGCCGGAGGAGGTCACCGACATGCAGCGCTCGGTGAAGGGCGAGGTCATCGCCTCGACCTTCGACGAGCCGGCGGTGCGCCACGTCCAGGTGGCGGAGATGGTGATCGAGAAGGCCAAGCGCCTCGTCGAGCACGGCCGCGACGTGGTCATCCTGCTCGATTCGATCACGCGCCTGGGCCGCGCCTACAACACGGTGGTCCCGTCCTCGGGCAAGGTGCTCACCGGCGGCGTCGACGCCAACGCGCTGCAGCGCCCCAAGCGCTTCTTCGGCGCGGCGCGCAACATCGAGGAGGGCGGCTCGCTGACCATCATCGCCACCGCGCTGATCGACACCGGCTCGCGCATGGACGAGGTGATCTTCGAGGAGTTCAAGGGCACCGGCAATTCCGAGATCATCCTCGACCGCAAGGTGGCCGACAAGCGCACCTTCCCGGCGCTGGACATCACCCGCTCCGGCACCCGCAAGGAGGAGCTGCTCGTCCCGCCCGACCAGCTCAAGAAGACCTACGTCCTGCGCCGCATCCTCAACCCGATGGGCACGGTCGACGCCATCGAGTTCCTGCTCGACAAGCTGCGCGCCACGAAGTCGAACGGCGAGTTCTTCGATTCGATGAACACCTGATTTCGTGCCGAACGGCGGATGAAGGCCGCAACCCGCCTCCTCCCCGCAGGGGAGGACGGAGGCCGAAGGCCGGAGGGTGGGGAGGGCGGCGATGCCGCTCGCCAGGAAGACACGAACGGCCCCACCGCCCGCGCTTCGCGCGGACTCCTCCCCTCCGGGTAAGAACGACCGCCTCAGCCCAGCCGCGTCAGCCGTGCGGCCACCCGGTCGAGATACCGCTCGCGATCGGCGGCGCTCGCCGAGTCCATCTCGTGCAGCCCCATCCAGAACGTGCGGCAGCCCTTCGCGCACAGCACGCCCAGCCCGGTGAGCAGCATGCGCCGGCCGGGCATGCCCATGAGCCACCACCACCAGCGCGGCGCGCCGAGCGTCGAGATCGCGCCGAGCACGCGGATGTTCGTCAAGACCCGCGTGATCGGCCGCCCCGGCTGCGGCATGCCGAACGTGGCGTGGGGCACGAAGACCCGCTCGACGAAGCCCTTCAGCATCGCCGGCGGACCGTACCACCAGGTCGGGAAGACGAAGATCAGCGCCTCGCACGCCTTCAGCCGGGCGAGATGGCCCGCCACCGGCACCTCGTTGACGCCGGCCTCGTGGTAGACCCGCCGCTCGTCCGCCGAGAGGACCGGGTCGAAGCCCTCGGCGTAGAGATCGAGCAGATCCACGGCATGCCCGCCGGCCTCGAGCGCGGCGACCGCGCGGTCGCGCACGGCCGCGTTGAAGCTCTCCGGGACCGGGTGGCAGTAGACCAGGAGAACGCGCATCACACCCCCGAGAGCGTCGCCGCGACCCGCTTCAGGAAGGCCTCGCGGCTCTCGGGCGTGGCGTTGTTCATGTCGTAATGCGCGAGATAGGCGGTGCGTGCGGTCGGAGCCGCGAGCACCCGCAGCATGCGCATGACGCAGCGCCGCGGCGGATCGCCCATCAGGAACGCGCGCCAGCGCGTGGCGCCGTAGGTCGTCACCGACATCAGGACCCGGATGTTGCGCAAGGCGGGCGCCACCTTGCCGTCGGCGATGACGAAGCTGACACCCGGCAGGAAGACACGGTCGAGGAAGCCCTTGAGGATCGCCGGGAAGCCGAAGTTCCAGACCGGGTTGACCAGCACGAGCCCGTCCGCCGCCTCGAGCCGCCGGACGTAGTCCTCCACCGGCGCGCGGTTCGAGGGCGTCTCGTGGTAGCCCCGCCGCTCGGCACAGGAGAGGACCGGGTCGAAGCCCTCCGCGTAGAGGTCGCAATCGTCGACCTCGTGGCCGCGGGCGGTCAGCGTCTCGACGACGGTCCGGTGGAGGGCCGCGACGTAGCTCTCCGGGTCGGGGTGGGCGTAGAGGACGAGGATGCGCATGTCAGGGCGTCCTCCCCTCTCCGGCGAGCGAAGGACGCCCCGCCCCGCCGATGAAGGGCGATCGGGAGCTCCCCTCTCCCTCGTGGAGAGGGGTGGGGGGTGTGGGGCGTTCGGGATGAGGCTCGGCATGGATGCCGACGGGCGTCGGCGGAGCGCTGCATCGGCGTGGAGCCTGTTCTGCCCGCCCCACACCCCCGGCCCCTCTCCACGAGGGAGAGGGGAGAGCCTCCATCGGCGTCTCGACGGCCCTCATCTCACCCCTCCGCCAGCGCGCGGAACAGGAAGGTCTTGCCCGAGCGGTAGTCGTAGCTCGGGTCCTCCCAGGCGATCATCTTGCCGGGGTTGAGCAGGCCCTGCGGGTCGGCCTCCTGCTTGAAGGCGAGCTGGACCGCGTCGGTCTGCTTCATGCCGCCCTCCTCCAGCGTGTAGCGGTGCGGGTTGAAGATCGGCGCGCCCATCTCCTCGTGGATCGCCATGATCTCCTCGAGCCGCTCCTCGCTGGTGAAGCGCACCAGTGGCAGGCCGAAGCAGGTGACCTTGCCGTCGAACTTCACGAACTCGAGGTGGGCGGGCAGTTCCTCGCCGAAGCGCTCGTGGATCTTCGTGACGAGCTCGACCTGGTTCGGGAACGGGTAGAGGACCTGCAGGTAGGTGATCGTCGGGTCGTCGCGCAGGGCCCGGAGCGTCGTGTGGTTCCACGACAGCTCGAACACCGGGGGCAGTCCCTTGAGGTCCTCCACTGGCAGCGTGTCGTTGCGGAACAGAAGCTCCGCGCCGCGATGGCGCCCGGCCACCGCGAGGTAGGACGAGAGCGCGAAGTCGGCGACCATCGCGAGGACGAGATGCTTCTCGCGCGGCAGGTACTTGCGATGGCGCTTGAAATGGTCGTGCGGCACCGGCGCCGCGACGACCGCGAGCTCCTTGAGCAGGAGCCCGTCCTGCTCGCCGGCGGCATTGGCGAACTCGGTCGCGGCCCTCAGGCTCTCGAAGCCGTGGATGACGTCCACCCAGGCGTAGGCCGGCGCGAGCGGCATCTCGACCCTGGTGATGATGCCGTTGGTGCCGTAGGCGTGCGAGACCTTGTGCAGGTCGTCGCCGGTCAGCGTCAGCACCCGCGGGCTCGCCTCCATGGTCACCACCTCGAGCGAGATGATGTTGCCCGCGTCCCGCAGCCCGCCCCAGCGGATCGAGCCGACGCCGCCCGACCCGCCGGCGACGAAACCGCCGATCGAGGCGGTGTGGTAGGTCGACGGGTGCAGCCGCATCTCCTGGCGGGAATGCGCGCGGGTCTCCTTGTCGATCGCGGCGATCACCGCGCCCGGCTCGGCGACGACGCGGCCGTGATGGATCTCCTGGACCGCGCAGAAGAGCGACAGGTCGAGCACGATGCCGCCCGACAGCGGCATCGCCTGGCCGTAGTTGCCGGTCCCCGTCCCCCGCGGCGTCACCGGAATGCCGAGCGCGTGCGCGGCGGAAAGGGTGCGCACGACCTCGTCGCGGGAGCGCGGGAAGACCACGATCTCGCCGGTGACCGCGTCGAGCTGGCGCTTGAGGATGGGGGAGTACCAGTAGAAGTCCCGGCTCTTCTGCTTGACGAGGGCGGGGTTGCGCTCGGTCCTGATGCCGTCGAGGCGCCTCTCGAGGGCGTCGATGTCGTAGCGGGCGCTCATGGTCACTCCTGCGGGGGCACGCGGTCTTCGTATCGGTCAGCGGTGCATCAGGTCGTCGAGCTCGGAATAGTCCGGCGGGCCGGAGGCGAGCGGGCGGCCGGCGGCGACGACGATGCGGTCGGATTGCGGGCGCGACAGGAGCTCGTCCATCGAGCGGGCGCGCAGGAGGACGAAATCGGCGGCGTCCCCCGCCTCCAGCCGCCCGGCGCGGTCGAGGCCCATGACGTCGGCCGGGGTCGCCGCGATCGTCCGCAGCCAGCGGTGCCCGGAATGGTCCAGATGCAGGATGCGCGTCGCCTCGCGGAAGACCTCGACGAGGTCGAGGTCGCCGTAGGCGTAGAACGGGTCGCGGGTGTTGTCGGAGGCGACCATCACCGGCACGCCGGCGGCCGCGAGCTCGTGCAGCGGCGCCACCCCACGCATCCGCGGGGTGCGGCCGGAGTGCCGATCCTGGAGGTACATGTTGCACATCGGCAGGGAAACGACGGCGATACGCGCCTGCGCCACCTTGTCGATCACCCGCGCCGCCTCGTCCGCCTCCATCGCCGCCAGCGCGCAGCAATGGCCGGCGAGGATGCGCCCGGGGAAGCGGTTGCGGATCGCGGCGTCGGCGATCCGCTCGAGCGTGCGCGCCTCCGGCGCGAGGCTCTCGTCGACGTGCAGGTCGAGGTCGAGCCCCTCCGCCGCGGCGGTCTTCATCAGGATGTCGAGCGCGGTATCGACCCGCGCGTCCGGCGCCGTTCCGAGGAAGGTCACCGCGCCGAGCACGCCCTCGTAGCGGGCCGTGGTCGAGACGATCTCGTGGAACTGGTGCGGGTCCTCGTGGATCAGGTCGAGCGGGAACAGCGACACGCCTTGGAGCGCGATGATGCCGCGCCAGGTCTCGCGCATCTCGGCGAAGACCGGCCAGGAGATCGCCGTCTGGCGCCCGCCCGAATCGATGTGCGTGCGCAGCGCCCCCGTGCCGTGGGCGAGCGCGCAGCGCAGGGAGAAGTCCATCCGCCGCGCCACGTCCTGCGCGCTCCAGTGCGCGTCCCGGTCGGCGGCGACGGCGGAGAGCGCGCCGGGGAAGGTGCCGTCGGGGTTGGGGCGGCGCGGCCAGATGTGGCCCTTGTCGATGTGGGTGTGCACGTCGACGAGCCGCGGCAGCAGGATGCGCCCGCCGAGATCCACCCGCGGCAGGTCGTCCCCGTCGAGGTGGAAGCCCCCGGCGGGCCCGATCCCGGCGATGCGCCCGTCCTCCACCACGAGATCTATGCGTGCGAACCCCTCCGCGTCGCCCGCCACGCCCGAGGCCTGGAGGAGGCACAGCGGCGCCCGCGCGTTCTCGATGCGCCAGGAATGCGCCTCGACGACCTCTCGCGGGAGGGCGACCGCCGGGCCTGTGCGCGTGGCGAAGGGATCGGTCATTCAGCGCTCCTCGGCGATCGCGCTCTCGTGCCAGCGCCGCAGCAGGAGATGCGAGACCGCGGACAGGGTGAGGAAGATCACGACGCCCGTCAGCGACAGGAGCGCCAGCGCCGCGAACAGGCGGGGAATGTTGAGCCGGAACTGGCTCTCCAGGATGCGGTAGGCGAGGCCCGACCCGGCGCCGGCGGAGCCCGCCGCGATCTCGGCGACGACCGCGCCGATCAGCGCTAGGCCCCCGGCGATCTTGAGGCCGGCGAGGAAGTAGGGCAGGGCGGCGGGCCGGCGCAGGTACCACAGCGCCTTGACCCGCGACAGGAAGCGCCCGAGCCAGGGCGGCGCCCAGCGCGGCTTCGTCGCCCCGTAGAGATCGAACAGCTCGAGCAGGTTGCGGTCGACCGATTGCAGCCCGAGCGTCGTGTTCGACAGGATCGGGAAGAAGGCGACGATCCAGGCGCAGGTGAGGACCGCCGCCTCCTGCGGCATGTAGATCAGCAGCAGCGGCGAGATGGCGACGACGGGCGTCACCTGCAGCACCACGGCATAGGGGTAGAGCGAGTACTCGACGAGCCGCGACAGCGACAGGAGCACCGCGAGGCCGACGCCCCCCGCGACCGCCAGCGCGAGGCCGAGGAAGGTCGTCTTCAGCGTTTGGAGCAGCGAGGCCCACAGCACCGGCCAGTCGGCGATCATGGTCTCCATGATCCGGCTCGGCGCCGGCAGGATGTAGTGCGGGACCTCGTACGCGACGACCCAGCGCTCCCAGCCGAGGACGACGAGGGCGAAGAGCCCGAGCGGGAGGGCGACGCGCAGCAGGCGCGCCGGCTCGGGCCGGCTCGCGGGTGCCGGGCCGTCCTTCGCCGGAGCCCGCATCTCCACGGCGGGTCCCGCCGGTGCGGCGGCGTTCGCCTCGCTCATGGCGCTCCCCTCCCCATCAGTGATCCGCGTGCGCCGGATCGGTGTCGTCGGCCGGGCCCATCGCCTCGTGCAGCGCCGCGCTCGCCTCGCGGCAGAGCGTGCCGTAGAGCGGTGTCGTCCGGAAGGCCTCGCTGCGCGGCGTCGGCGCCGCGACCGGGATCTCGGCGACGATCCGTCCCGGCCGCGCCGCCATCACCACGATGCGGGTCGACAGGTAGACGCTCTCGTAGACCGAGTGCGTGACGAAGACCACGGTGCAGCCGAACTCCCGCTGCAGGCGCAGGAGGTCGTCGTTGAGCTTGAAGCGGGTGATCTCGTCGAGCGCCGCGAAGGGTTCGTCCATCAAGAGGATGCGCGGGCGCAGCGACAGGGCGCGGGCGATCGAGACGCGCATCTTCATGCCGCCCGACAGCTCCCGCGGATAGGCGTGCGCGAACCTGGAGAGACCGACGAGATCGAGGCTCGACGCAATGGCGTCCGCCGCGTCGCGGCGCGAGACGCCGCGCAGGCGCAGCGGCAGGAAGACGTTGTCGGCGACGGTCGCCCACGGCATCAGCGTCGGCTCTTGGAAGACGAAGCCGATTTCCCCGCGATGATCCTCCGCGCTCCCACCGCCCGTCCAGGCGACGTCGCCCCGCGAGGCGGGGATGAGCCCCGCGAGGATGCGCAGCGCCGTCGACTTGCCGCAGCCGGAGGGGCCGAGCAGCGAGACGAACTCGTTCTCGCGGATGTCGAGGTCGAGGCCGGAGAGCGCGAGCGTGCCGTTGGCGAAGGTCTTGTCGATGCCGCGCAGGGCGACGAGCGTGGCACTCCCCGATTGCGCGTCCGAGGAACGGCTCCTCGGCGGAGGCGGTGACGTCATGGCCTGTATCGCGCTCATCGGCTGCTGCCGCTGCTCCCCTCGATCATCCTGGCGTCGACGGACCTCCCCGGCCATGCCGCCGGAGAGGACCGATTCCGCACAGGCCGGCTCACTGCGCCGGACGCAGCTCCAGGCCGACGCCCTTGTTGACGAAGTCGAGCGTGTAGGACTGCTCGTAGTCCAGGTCCGCGGGGAAGAGGCCGGCCTCGACCATCTTGCCGAAGAAGCTCTCCATGCGCGCGTCCGTCATGGCGCCGATGCCGAGCTCCAGCGCGTCGCCCGAATCGACGATGCCGTACTCCTTCATCTTCTCGATGGAATAGGCGATCTGGTCGTCCGTCATCTCGGGGTTGTCGGCCTTGATCATCTCGTTGGCGGCGGCGTTGTCGCCGTAGAGGTAGTTGTACCAGCCGATGGCCGAGCCGTCGACGAAGCACTGGACCACCTCGGGCTCCTGCTCCACCAACTCGCGGCGCGTCTCGATCGTGGTCGAGTAGGTGTCGAAGCCGAAGTCCGCCAGCAGGAAGACGTTGGGCGTGAATCCCGCCTCGCGCTCCACCGCGAGCGGCTCGGAGGTGAGGTAGCCCTGCTGCACCGCGTCCGTGTCGGCGATGAAGGGCGCCGGGTTGAACGTGTAGGGCTTCACCTGCTCCTCGGTGAAGCCGTACTCGGTGACGAGCCACTGGTAGAAGGTCGCCTGGCCCTCGCGCCCGACGTAGATCGACTGCGAGTTCTTCAGGCTCTCGAACGTGTCGTGCACGCCCGGATGCGACATCAGGATCTGCGGCTCCTTCTGGAAGCTCGCCGCCACGACCAGCGTCGGGATTTCCTCCTGGATGGCCGAGAAGGCCTGGATCATGTTGCCGCCCATGTAGAAGTCGATGCGGCCGACCGGCAGGAGCATCCGGTTGTTCGCCTGCGGGCCGCCCGGCACGATCTCCACGGAGAGCCCGCAGGCCTCGTAGGTGCCGTCGGCGACGGCCTGGTAGTAGCCGCCGTGCTCGGCCTGGGCGACCCAGTTGGTGCCGAAGCGCACCTCGCGGAGATCGCCGCTCTGGGCGAGCGCCGGAGCGGCGGCGAGGAGAGCGAGCGTGGAGGCTGCGACCGCGCGCCTCGCAGTGGAAGAAAGCGTCATCGTTGCCTATCCCTGCCGGTTCGAATGCTCAAAGCGTGGGCATGCCCGCCGCACCGACCCGCATCCTCGCGAGCCCGGCTCCGCTTGGCAAGGGGCGTGCCGAAGGGGCGTGCCGAAGGGGCCTGCCGAAGGGGCGTGCCGAGGTTACGGCGGAAGGCCGCGTCCCGCGGTCCGGCGTCTCAGCGGTTCGCGCGTTGCGCGGCGGTGCGGGCGATGTCGACGACGAGGCGCTCGGTCAGCGGGTCGGCGAGGTCGGCGGAGCGGCGCGTGGCGAGCACGGTGTCCTGGATGCGCGCGACGAGGCGTCGCAGCAGGTCGGGCGTCCACAGGGCGAGATGCTTCGTCACGAGCGGCTTGCGCTTGAAGTGGAGCCCCCGCCAGCCCTCCACGGCGCTCGCGGGCGCGGAGCCGGCGGCGACGTCGAGGGCGAGCGGCAGCAGCGTCGTGGCGTGGCCGAGCAGCGGGGTGAGAATGCCGGTCGCGCTGGTCCCCTCCAGGCGCAGGCGCCGCAGGGCCTCGTCGGCCTGCCGCACGGCGCCGGCGAAGGCGGCGTCCGTCACGACGCTCGCCTGGAGCCCGGACACGTCGCTGAGCACCGCCTCGAGATCGGCGGCGGTGACGGCGCCGCTGCCGTGGCAATAGAGCACGAGCTTGTCGAGCTCGGAGCGGGTGGCGAGCCGGTCGCCGCCGAGGCTCTCGACGAGGAGCGTGCGTGTGTCCCGGTCGATCGCGAGCCCGGCTGCGCGCAGCGCGTCGTCGACGACCTGGGAGAGGTTTCGGCCCTCGTCGGCGTAGCAGGGGATCGCCAGCGCGCGGGGCGCCTTCTCGCACGCCGTACGCAGGGGGGACGTCTTGGCGAGGTCGCCGGCCTCGACGACGACGAGGGCGTCGCTCGTGGGGATCGCGAGCACCGCCTCGACCGCGGGCGCGAGGTTCTTCGACGTCGGGCGGACCCACACGGCGCGGCGCCCGCCGAACATGGCGATGGTGCCCGCCTCGTCTGCGAGCCGGCCGGGATCCCCGGCGATTCCGTCCCCGTCGAGCTTCACCAGCTGGAAGGGGTCCTCCGGGTCGGAGACGGCGGCCCGGGCGACGGACCGCGCCCGCTCGGCGACGAGGCCCGTGTCGGGCCCGTAGAGCAGCACGACCGCCACCCGCGGGTCGATCCGCTTGAGCGCGCCCTCGGCATCGGCGGCCTTGACCGCGACCATGCCGCGCTCAGCCGGTCGGGGGGACGGGCGCGGCGACGGCGGGTGCGGGCTCGGGCGCCGTCCGCAGTGCGATGGAGACGCGGGTGCGGATCTCCTCGGCCAGGCGCTTGGCGAGACGGATGCGCGCATCGCGCCCGGCGCGGACGGCGGCGAAGCGCTGCACGGTCCGCTCGTAGGTGACGACCGCGTTCACCGTGGCGCTGTCGACCACGGTGGCGCCCTCTGCGGTCGCGAGCGTGTAGGTGGCGGAGCCGACCAGGCTGGCGACGCTCGCCCGCAGGGTCACCGCGTCGACGATCGGCACCCGGACGACGGCGCGTGCCTGGACCGCGAGCGTGAAGGCGCGCGGCCCTTCGGTCGTCGGCCGGCCCGTACCGTCGAGCGCGAAGACCAGCTCCTGGCGCAGGTAGTGGGCCAGCACCTCCTCCCCCGGCTCGACCTTCACCGGCTCGACGGCGACCTGCCGCAGCAGGTCCTCGACGGTCTCGCCCGTCGCGGCGGTGCCGTAGAGCGGCCGCAGGCAGCCGGCGAGGGGGAGAGCCGCGAGGCAGGCGAGCCCGGCGAGCACCGCGCGGCGGGTGGGCGCGACGGCGGCGCGATCCTTAGGCGACGACATTCACGATCCTCTGCGGGACGACGATGACCTTGCGCACGGGACGCCCTTCGATCGCACGCTGCACGTTCTCGTGCGCCAGCGCGGCGGCCTCGATGGCCTCCGTTCCGGCGTCGCGCGCGACGGCGATGTCCGCGCGCTTCTTGCCGTTGACCTGGACCGGCAGGACGATGGTGTCCTCGACGAGAAGGTCCCGCTCGACCGCCGGCCAGGCGGCGTCCGCGACGAAGCCGTCCCGGCCGAGCACGCGCCAGCATTCCTCGGCGAGGTGCGGCATCATCGGCGCGACGAGCTGGACGAGCACGCCCAGCGCCTCCCGCATGGACAAGGCGAGATCCGGCGCCGGAGCCGAGCCGTCCTTCGCGCCCTCCTTGGGCGCTGCGCCGGAGATCGCGTTCGCCAGCTCGTAGATCTTCGCCACGGCCACGTTGAAGCGCAGCCCCTCGATCGCCTCCTCGACGGCGGCGAGCGTGCGGTGGGTCGCCTTGCGCAGGGCCATCGCATCGTCGCCGAGCGTCTCGGGGCGCGGCGCGGCGCGATCGCCGAGCGGCGTCTCGTTGACGAGCCGCCAGACGCGCTGGACGAAGCGATAGGCGCCCTGCGCCCCCTCCTCCGTCCAGATCACGTCGCGCTCGGGCGGCGAATCGGAGAGGACGAACCAGCGTGCGGCGTCGGCGCCGAAGCTGTCGAGGATGTGCTCCGGGTCGATGACGTTCTTCTTCGACTTCGACATCTTCTCGATGGAGCCGATCGTGACGGGCTCGCCCGTTTTCACGTGGAACGCGCGGCGCTCGCCGTCGACCGTCTCGATGCGCACGTCGATCGGCATGACCCAGCGGCCGCCCGCGTCCTTGTAGGTCTCGTGCACCACCATGCCCTGGGTGAACAGGCCGCGGAACGGCTCGTCCAGGCTCAGGTGGCCGCACTTGCGCATGGCGCGCGTGAAGAAGCGCGAATAGAGCAGGTGCAGGATCGCGTGCTCGATACCGCCGATGTACTGGTCCACCGGCAGCCAGCCGTCGGCTTCCTTCGGGTCCGTCGGCCGGTCCGCGAGATGCGGATCGGTGAAGCGGGCGAAGTACCAGGACGAATCGACGAACGTGTCCATCGTGTCCGTCTCGCGCCGCGCCGCGCCGCCGCAGCGCGGGCAGGACACGTCCCGCCAGGTCGGATGCCGGTCGAGCGGGTTGCCCGGCTTGTCGAAGGCGATGTCCTCCGGCAGCGTCACGGGCAGGCTCTCGCGCGGTGCCGGCACGACGCCGCAGGCGTCGCAGTGGATCACCGGGATCGGGCAGCCCCAGTAGCGCTGGCGCGAGATGCCCCAGTCGCGCAGGCGGAAGTTCACCTTGCGCGTCGCCACGGGCCGTTCGCCGAGGCTCTCCGCCTCCAGGCGCGCGGCCACCGCCTCCTTCGCCTGGGCGATGGAGAGCCCGTCGAGGAAGCGCGAGTTGATCAGCCGCCCTTCGCCGACATAGGCCTCGTCGCCGATCGAGAAGCTCGCCGGGTCCGCATCCGGCGGGCAGACGACGGCGGTGGCGCCCAGATCGTACTTGCGGGCGAAGTCGAGGTCGCGCTGGTCGTGGCCCGGGCAGCCGAAGATCGCGCCCGTGCCGTACTCCATCAGGATGAAGTTCGCGACGTAGACCGGAAGCGTCCAGGACGGGTCGAACGGGTGCACCGCGCGGATGCCGGTGTCGTAGCCCAGCTTCTCCGCCGTCTCGATCGCCTCCGCCGACGTGCCCATGCGCCGGCACTCCTCCGCGAAGGCGGCGAGCTTCGGGTCGCGCGCGGCGGCGGCCTTGGCGAGCGGATGGTCGGGCGCGAGCGCCATGAACTTCGCGCCGAAGAGGGTGTCGGGCCGCGTCGTGAAGATCTCGAGATCCGTCGCGCCCTCGGGGGCGGTGGCCGCATCCAGCGCGAAGCGCACCATCAGGCCTTCCGAGCGGCCGATCCAGTTGCGCTGCATCAGCCGGACCTTGTCCGGCCAGCGCTCGAGCCCGTCGAGCGCCTCGAGCAGCTCCTCCGAATAGTCGGTGATCTTCAGGAACCACTGCGTCAGCTCGCGCTGCTCGACGAGCGCGCCGGAGCGCCAGCCGCGCCCATCGATCACCTGCTCGTTGGCGAGCACGGTCTGGTCGACCGGGTCCCAGTTCACCTTCGCCGTCTTGCGGTCGACGAGGCCGGCCTCGAGGAAGTCGAGGAACATGGCCTGCTGGTGCTTGTAGTAGGACGGATCGCAGGTCGCGATCTCGCGCGACCAGTCGAGCGACAGGCCCATGGACTGGAGCTGCCCGCGCATCGTGGCGATGTTCCTGTAGGTCCATTCCTTGGGGTGGACCTTGTTCTCCATCGCCGCGTTCTCGGCGGGCATGCCGAACGCGTCCCACCCCATCGGGTGGAGGACGTTGAAGCCCCGGGCGCGCTTGTAGCGCGCCACGACGTCGCCCATGGCGTAGTTGCGCACGTGGCCCATGTGGATGCGCCCGGACGGGTACGGGAACATCTCGAGCACGTAGTAGCGCGGCCGAGGATCGTCGTTGCGGGTGCGGAACGTCTCGGCTTCCGCCCATTCCGCCTGCCACCGGGGCTCGGAGTCCTTGGGATTGTAGCGCTCGGCCTTCATCGCGGGGTCGATCTGGCGTGTCCTGTGGGAGATGTGGCAGGATGGCGCTTAGAGACGGCGCGCGCCATCATGCGCCGCCGACGCGAGCCCGCGACGCGGGGGCAATTGGGCACGAAAGGGCGCGCCGGTCAACGGGTTCGGGCGCGCCGGAGGGAGCGGACGGGCATGGATTCGACAGGCATGGGCGCGGAGGCCTTCGCGGCTGCGCGGGCGCGGGCCGGCGCGGCGACCGTCGAGCGGCTGCGGCAGGTGGAGGCGGCGATCGCCCGCGCCGCGCGTGACGCCGGCCGCGATCCGGCCGCGGTGACGCTCGTCGCCGTCTCGAAGACCTACGACGCCGACGGCATCGCCCCCGTGCTCGCCGCCGGCCACCGCGTGTTCGGCGAGAACTACGTGCAGGAGGCCAAGGGCAAGTGGCCCGGCCTGCGCGAAGCCTACCCGGACGCCGAGGTGCACCTCATCGGCCCCCTCCAGTCCAACAAGGCCCGCGACGCGGTGGCCCTGTTCGACGCCATCCAGACGCTCGACCGTCCCTCGCTCGCTCAGGCGCTCGCCAAGGAGATCGCCCGCGCGCGCGAGGCCGGCGCCCGCGTCCCGCGGCTCTATGTCCAGGTGAACACCGGCGAGGAGCCGCAGAAGGGCGGCGTCGCGCCCGGCGAGGCGGACGCCTTCGTCGCGGCGTGCCGCGAGACCCACGGCCTGGCGATCGAGGGCCTGATGTGCATCCCCCCCGCCGACAACCCGCCCTCCCCCCACTTCGCGCTCCTCGCCGAGATCGCGAAGCGCAACGGACTGCGGGAGCTCTCCATGGGCATGAGCGCGGATTTCGGCGCCGCCATCCAGATGGGCGCCACCATGGTCCGCGTCGGCAGCGCCATCTTCGGCGCCCGCGGCTGAGCCGTTCCCGCCCTACCGGTCGATGGACACGTCTGCGGACGCTGCGCCGAAGCACGGATCCCGCGACGTGTAGTCGAGGCGTTTTCCTTCCCTGCAGGGGAAGGACAGGGTATGCCGGCGTCCTGCGGCGGGGGCCCCCGGCGCGACGCCTTCCGCTTCGCCTCAGCCGCCCCGCAGCCGCCGGCAGAGCATGTCCAGCTGCTCCAGGCTGTCGTAGCGGATGCGGACCTCGCCGCTGGGCGCGCCGGGCTTCGCCGCGATGGCCACGTCGAGGCCCAGCGTCTCGGCGAGCGCCTGCTCCAGCGCCCGGGTGTCGGCGTCCTTCTCCGTACGCGGGCGACCGCCGCGCGCGCCGGGCGCGGCCTCCTCGTCGCGGGCGAGGCGCTCGACGTCGCGGACGTTGAGGCCCTGCGCGACGATGCGCTCGGCGGCGCCCTCCGGGTCCTTCACGGCGAGCAGCGCGCGGGCGTGGCCGGCGCTGATGGTGCCCGAGGAAAGCTTGTCCTGCACGCTCTTGGGCAGCTTGAGGAGCCGCAGGGTGTTGGCCACGTGCGATCGGCTCTTGCCGATCACCTGGCCGAGATCGGCCTGGGAATAGCCGAACTCGGCGATGAGCTTCTCGTAGCCCGCGGCTTCCTCCAGCGCGTTGAGGTCCGTGCGCTGGACGTTCTCGACGATGGCGTACTCGAGCGAGAGCCGGTCGTCCGCCTCGACGACGACGATCGGCACCTCGTGCAGGCCGGCGCGCTGGCCGGCGCGCCAGCGCCGCTCGCCGGCGATGATCTCGTACGCGTCCTCGAGCCCGCGCAGCGAGCGCACCACGATCGGCTGGATGATGCCGCGCTCGCGGATGGACTGGGCGAGGTCCTCGAGGTCGCTCTCGGCGAAGGACTTGCGCGGGTTGCGCGGATTGGGCCGCAGGAACTCGATCGGCACGCGGCGCTGGCCGCGGCCGCGCTCGACCACGCCCTCGTCGTCGTCCCCCATGTCGCCGATGAGCGCCGCGAGGCCGCGGCCGAGCCGCAGGCGCTGTCCCTCTTCCGCCATGGTCTTTTCCCCGGGTCCGTGTCTCAGGCCGCCTTGAGCGTGCGTTCGCGCTGGATGATCTCGGAGGCGAGCCGCAGGTAGGCCTGGCTGCCCGAGCACTTGAGGTCGTAGAGGAGGACCGGCTTGCCGTAGGACGGCGCCTCCGAGACCCGCACGTTGCGCGGGATCATGGTCTCGTAGACCTTGCCGCCCATGAAGGAGCGGACGTCCGCCACCACTTGGTTCGACAGGTTGTTGCGCGGGTCGAACATGGTGAGCACCACGCCCTGGATGGTGAGGCGCGGGTTGAGGTTGTCGCGCACCTGCTCGACCGTCTTGAGCAGCTGGCTCAGCCCCTCGAGCGCGAAGAACTCGCATTGCAGCGGCACCAGCACCGAATCGGACGCCGCCAGGGCGTTGATCGTCAAGAGGTTCAGCGATGGCGGGCAGTCGATCAGGATGTAGGTGAAGGGCTCGGCCCGGAGCGCGTCGCCGAGCGCGAGCCCGTCGACGGCGAGCTTGAGCCGGTGGGCGCGGTTGCGGGCGGAGGCGATCTCCAGCTCGACGCCGAGCAGGTCCAGCGTCGAGGGGGCGAGGTGCAGGCGTGGCACCGCGGTCTCGCGGATGGCCGAGCGCAGCTCCGCCTCGCCGGTGAGGACGTGGTAGGTCGAGACGCGGCGCTGCTTGCGCTCGATGCCGAGCCCGGTCGAGGCGTTGCCCTGCGGGTCGAGATCGATGACCAGCACCTTCTCGCCGATCGCCGCCAGCGCCGTGCCGAGGTTGATCGCCGTCGTGGTCTTGCCGACGCCGCCCTTCTGGTTGGCGAGCGCGAGCACGCGGGGGCGGGCGTGCGGGCGACGGGCCTCGCGCTGCGGCGCCGCGTCCGTGGCCTCGCGGCCCTGCACCGGCGCCTCGAGAAGGGCCTCGTCGCCGGCCGGCACGTCGCTCGTCACGTCGTCCACGAAGGTGTCGCTGGTCATGATCGGTCTGTCCTGGTCAGTCGATCCGGGACGCGTCGTCCCGGGAGAGCCAGCGGATCCGCAGGATGCGCGCGCGCGAATCGGTGCGGCTCGGGATCTCCTCGATGGCGACTGTCCGGGATTTCGCGAGGGCGGTCAATTCGCTCTCGACGCCGGCGCCCTTGGGGAACAGGCCGATCGCGCCGGTTTTCAACAGCTCCTCGCTCCAGCCCAGCAGCGTGTCGAGCGGCGCCAGCGCCCGGGCGGAGACCACCTGCGCCGCGCCGGCGAAGCCCGAGACCACGTCCTCGATGCGCCCGTCGTGGACCCGCACCGGCGCCTGCGCCAGCCGCGCCACGTGCCTGAGGAAGGCGCACTTGCGGGCGTTCGCCTCGACGAGGTCCATGCGGAAGCCGGGACGATCCGCCAGCGCGATGGCGACGACGAGCCCGGGAAAGCCGGCGCCGGAGCCGAGATCGACCCAGCGTGTCGCTCCCGGCGGTGCGAGATCGACCAGCTGGAGCGAATCGGCGACGTGCCGGGTCCAGACCTCGTCGAGAGTCCGCGGCCCGACCAGGTTCTTGACCGGCTGCCAGCGCCGCAGCTCCGCCACGAGGATCTCGAGGCGCGCGCGGGTTTCACGTGAAACGGAGTAGGCGGCGAGGGCGGCGTCGGGCGAATCGGAAGCGGGCATGAGACGTATGTGACCGGCGAACATCGCGGCGTAAAGCCCATCCGTGAATGTCGCCCTCCGCCGTCCTCCCCCCCCCTCGTGGCTGGTCGATGCACACATCTTCATTCGCCTGTCCCGGCTCTGGACGACCGGCGCTGGCGCCCCTGTCCTTCCCCGTAGGGGAAGGTGGCTCGGCGAAGCCGAGACGGATGGGGCGCGCGAAGCGCGTTCGGCGCAGCCGAAGAGCGACGGCGGCAGCGGAAACCGAGGCTTCCGCTTCGCGGATCGCGTCGCGGGGTCTGTTCGGACCGGATATATCCCTGACGGAATGGACCGGTTGAGTGGTTGACAGT
>NZ_JBQTCJ010000020.1:0-65211 GCF_052380005.1 Salinarimonas sp. NSM | reverse complement strand
GCCCACCCTCCAGAAGAACAAGGCCGACGATCCGGAGCCCGCGAAGCCCGGCGAGGGTGCAGGCGGTGGCGAGGCGTCGAGCGGCGCCGAGGTCGTGAGCCTCGACGCGTTCCGCAAGAAGACCTGATCCGTTCCGTTTTCGTTCTTGACGGGGGATATGGCGACGCGCTAGCTTGCGGGGGCAACCTCGGGAGGCGAACGGCATGTCCCTGCGATCGATCTCATCGGGCGGCGCCCGCGCCGGTCACGGCGCGGCGGCGGGCGCGGACGAGCCCGGCGCACCGCTGACGCGGGCGGGCTTCGAGGCCGCGCGGGCGCGGCTCGGGGTCGCGCCCGTGGTGCTCTGGGCGGTGATGGCGGTGGAGGCCCGCGCCTGCGGCTTCCTGCCGGACCGCAGGCCCGTGATCCTGTTCGAGCGCCACGTCTTCCATCGGCGCACCGGCGGGCGCTTCGACGCGGACCATCCGGGCGTCTCGCACGCGAAGCCCGGCGGCTACGGCGCCTCCGGCGCGGCGCAGCACGCCCGCCTCGCCGCGGCGCTGGCGCTCGACCGGCGCGCGGCGCTCGAGAGCGCGTCCTGGGGGCTCGGCCAGGTGATGGGCTTCAACGCCGCGCCGGCGGGCTTCGCCGACGTCGAGGCGCTCGTCGCCGCGATGCACGCGAGCGAGGACGCGCAGCTCGCCGCCATGGCGGCCTTCATCGCGGCGCGGGGACTCGCCGAGCCCCTGCGGGCGGGGGACTGGACGGCCTTCGCGCGGGGATACAACGGCCCGGCCTTCGCGCGCAACGCCTACGACGTGCGCCTCGCCCGCGCGGCGGAAAGTCTCGCGGCCGGCCCCCTTCCCGATCTCGCGGTGCGCGCGGCGCAGCTGCGCCTCCTCTACGCCGGGCTCGACCCCGGCTCCGTCGACGGGCGGATGGGGCGGCGGACCCGCGCGGCGCTCGCCGCCTTCCGCTTGCGCACGGGCGAGCCGGAGCCGGAGGCGCGGGCCCGGGCCTTCGCGGCGTCCGACCTCGCCGCGCTCGAGCGGGCGACCCGCGCGGAGGCGTTCGCGATGGTGGGCGGCGAGAGGGCGGCCTGACGAGGGCTCAGGGGCGCGCGACGAGGGCGGCTCGACGAGGGTCGGCCGGGAGTGCCGGAGGTGCGGCGGTCGAGAGCCGGGGGTCGAGGGTCGGCGGTGGAGCAGCGGCGGGCGCTGTTCGGTGAGCGTGGGGGGAACGCGGCCGGCTTCGCCTCAGAACCGCAGCACGCGGAAGAGCCGCGCGATGTCGAGGAGGGAGACGAGGGCGGAGGCGACGTAGGTGAGCGCGGCGGCACGCAGCACGCTTTTGGCCTTGGGCAGGTCCTCCGCCGGGAGGAAGCCGCCCTTCTCCAGGATCGGCAGGGCGCGCGCGAAGCTCGCGTCGAGCTCGACGGGCAGCGTCAGCACGTGGACGAGCACGCGCGAGCCGAGCAGCGCCAGGGCGACGCCGATCTGCAGGACGAGGAGGACGGGAGACTTGAGGACGAGCATCGCCAGCGGCGCGAGCGCGAGAACGATCGCGGCGGCGACCTCGATCGCCCGCAACGAGCCGGCGAGCTTCAGGCGCGTGGCGAGGAGCCGGTCTCCGTCGGCGTCCTGCATGGCGTGGGAGGCCTCGTGCGCGGCGACCGCCACGGCCGTGATCGAGCGGCCGTCGTGATTGTCGGGGGAGAGCCGCACGACCTTGTCGAGGGGGTCGTAATGGTCCCCGCCCGGCGGCGCGAGCTCGACGCGCACGTGCGCGAGCCGTGCCCGGTCGAGCAGGTGCCGGGCGAGCTCGCCGCCGGTGCCGGGGAAGTCCGCCCGGTCGGTCGCATGCGCGCGCATGACCCGTCGCACCCACCATTGCGGCAGGAAGATCGCTGCGAGGAAGAGGAGACCGAGGAAGCCGAGGACGAGCGCCATGGCTTCAATCTAGGCGCGCCGCACGGGTTCGGCGAGTGGGCGCGGCCTGCGACCGAGCGCGCCCGCGGGCGCAGGGCTCGCTCACGAGGTCCCGATGCACACGTGTTCGAGGAGGGGGAGCGACAGGGACGGCAGCGCCAGCGCTCCTCCGCCATCGGGGGAGGTGGATCGGCGGGGTCCGGACCGACGAGATGGAGGGGTGCGCCGGCAGGCGCGCTTCGGCGACGCCGAAACGGGACGCGTCGAGCCCTGGGGACCCCGCCCCTGATCCGCTTTGGCGGATCGTCCCCGCTCCGATGGGGCGGGAGCAGGTGCGAAACGGTGCGCACCGCCCCATCTTCCCGGCACGTCCCCGCGGCTTTCGAGCGATCGCCCCGATGCGCGCATCGGTGATTGACCGGAGGCGGTGGATATGTCAGCATTGCTGACTTAAAATTCGCGCTAGAAGACCGGGACACCCAGCGGGCGCGGCCTCGAGGAGGAGGATGCCATGGACGACGTACGACGCGCCGCCGGTCCCGAGGCCATCGGGACGGATGCCCCCGGCAAAGAGGTCGATCGCGAGACCGCCGCGGCCGAGCGGGCCGCCGGCGCGATCGGCCGTGCCCTGCGCGAGGTCTCGCTCGACGACAAGTACGACCTGTCCAAGGAGCGCGTGTTCCTCACCGGCACGCAGGCGATCATCCGCATGCTGCTGATGCAGCGCGAGCGCGATCGCCTCGCCGGCCTCGATACCGCGGGTTTCGTCTCCGGCTATCGCGGCTCGCCCATCGGCGGGCTCGACCTCAACCTCTTCCGCGCGAAGAAGCAGCTCCAGGCCGCGAACATCGTCTTCCAGCCCGGCCTCAACGAGGAGCTCGCCGCCACCGCCGTGTGGGGCTCGCAGCAGGCGCAGATGCGTGGCGAGGGCAGGCACGACGGCGTCTTCGGCGTCTGGTACGGCAAGGGTCCCGGCGTCGACCGCTCCGGCGACGTCTTCCGCCACGGCAACATGGCCGGCTCGGCGGCCAACGGTGGCGTTCTCGCGCTGATGGGCGACGACCATACCGCCGAGAGCTCGACGGTGGCGCACCAGTCGGAATTCCATTTCGTCGACGTGATGATGCCGATCCTGAACCCCGCCGGCGTCCAGGAGATCCTCGACTACGGCCTGCACGGCTTCGCCATGAGCCGCTTCACGGGGGCGTGGGTCGCCTTCAAGTGCGTGAAGGACAACATCGAATCGACCGCCTCGGTCGATGCCTCGCTCGGGCGCGTGCGGATCGAGATCCCCGAGGGCTTCGTGATGCCGCCGGGCGGCCTCAACATCCGCGCGGGCGACGGCATCCTCGAGCAGGAGGCGCGCCTGCACGACTTCAAGCGCGACGCGATGCTCGCCTATGTGCGCGCGAACGGGCTGAACAAGCTCATGCTGTCGGGCGGGCGCACGCCCAAGATCGGCGTGATCACGGTCGGCAAGTCCTATCTCGACGTTCGCCAGGCCATGGACGAGCTCGGGCTCGACGAGGTCAAGGCCAACGACATGGGTCTTCGCCTCTACAAGGTCGCCTGCCCCTGGCCGCTCTCGCAACGCGAGCTCGTCGACTTCGCGCGCGGGCTCGACCTCGTCATGGTGGTCGAGGAGAAGCGCTCCCTCATCGAGGTCCAGGTCCGCGAGGAGCTCTACGGCACCGCGAACCAGCCGACCTGCATCGGCAAGAAGGACGAGGAGGGCGGCTGGCTCTTTCCCGTCAAGGGCGCGCTCGATTCGAACGAGATCGCAGTCGCGATCGGCGAGCGGCTCATGCGCTACCATTCCGACGAGGACCTCGCCGGGCGCGTGGCGCGCATCCGCCGCGCGCAGGAGGTGCTGACCCAGACGACGGACGTCGGCTCGCGCACGCCGCATTTCTGCGCCGGCTGCCCGCACAACACCTCGACCAAGGTGCCGGACGGCATGCGCGCCTATGCCGGCATCGGCTGCCACTACATGGTCCAGTGGATGGAGCGCGGCACGCAGGGCTTCACCCAGATGGGCGGCGAGGGCGCGAACTGGATCGGCGAGGCACCGTTCTCCAAGCGCGGCCACGTCTTCCAGAACCTGGGGGACGGCACCTACAACCATTCCGGCGTGCTCGCGCTGCGCTGGGCCGCGCACACCAAGACGAACATCACCTACAAGATCCTCTACAACGACGCCGTCGCCATGACCGGCGGGCAGCCGCACGAGGGCGCGCTCAGCGTCGACATGATCGCGCGCCAGGTGCGCGCCGAGGGCGTCGAGCGGATCGCGCTCGTCACCGACGAGCCGGACAAGTACCCCAAGACCGTGAAGTGGCCCGAGGGGATCACCATCCACCATCGCGACGATCTCGACGACGTGCAGCGGCGGCTCGCCGAGATCGGCGGCGTGTCCGTGCTGATCTACGACCAGACCTGCGCCTCCGAGAAGCGCCGGCGCCGCAAGCGCGGCACCTATCCCGATCCCGACAAGCGCGTGATCATCAACGAGCTCGTCTGCGAGGGCTGCGGGGACTGCTCCGTGCAGTCGAACTGCGTCGCCGTGCAGCCGCTCGAGACCGAGTACGGCCGCAAGCGCCAGATCGACCAGTCGAACTGCAACAAGGACTTCTCCTGCGTGAAGGGCTTCTGCCCCTCCTTCGTGACGGTGGAGGGCGCCAAGCCGAGGAAGGCGAAGGTCGCGGGCTCGGCCGAGGCGCTGCCCGAGGCGGTGCCGGAGCCCACGCTTCCGTCGATCGATCGCACCTGGAACTGCATCGTCACGGGGGTCGGCGGCACCGGCGTCGTGACCATCGGCGCGATCCTCGGCATGGCCGCCCACCTCGAGGGGAAGGGCTGCGGCATGATCGACATGGCCGGCCTCGCCCAGAAGGGCGGCGCGGTCTATTCGCACGTCCGCCTCGCCAACACGCCGGAGGAGATCCACGCCATCCGCGTCGCGGCGGGCTCGGCCGATCTCGTGCTCGGCTGCGACCTCGTCGTCACCGGGATGAAGAAAGTGCTCGCCGGCGTCTCGGCCGGGCGCACCATCCTCGTCGTCAACACGGCGGAGACCTATCCGGGCGAGTTCACCCGCAACCCGGACTTCTCGCTGCCGGCCGTGCGCCTGCGCCGCGAGATCGAGCGCCACGCCGGCGGCGAGAAGCTCGACTTCCTCGATGCGACAGCGATCGCCACCGCGGTCCTCGGCAACGCCATCGCCGCCAACATGATGATGCTCGGCTTCGCCTTCCAGAAGGGCGCGATCCCGCTCTCGGCGGACGCGATCGAGCGCGCCATCACGCTCAACGGCGAGGCGGTGCCGATGAACCTCGAGGCGTTCGGCATCGGCCGGCGCGCGGCGGCTCATCCGGACGGGCTCGCCAGGCTCGTCGCCTCGCTGAAGGCGCCGACCAAGGCGCGCACGCTCTCGCAGACGCTCGACGAGGCGGTCGCGCGGCGGGTCGACTTCCTCACCGCGTACCAGTCGAAGCGCTACGCGAAGACCTACGAGCGTCTCGTCGCGAAGGTCCGCGAGGCGGAAGCCGACAAGGTGCCGGGCTCCGACGCGCTCGCGCAGGCGGTGGCGCGCAACCTCTTCAAGCTCATGGCCTACAAGGACGAGTACGAGGTCGCGCGGCTCTATTCCGACGGCTCGTTCCAGGAGCAGGTGAACCAGACCTTCGAGGGCGAGAGCCTGCGCTACACTTTCCACCTCGCCCCGCCGCTGCTGGCACCCAGGGACAAGACGACCGGCCTGCCGCGCAAGATCACCTTCGGGCCGTGGATGATGAAGGCCTTCGGCGTCCTCGCGCGCTTCAAGGGCCTGCGCGGCACCCCGCTCGACGTGTTCGGCTACACGGCCGAGCGGCGAATGGAGCGCCAGCTGGTGCGCGACTACAAGGCCCTCGTCGAGGAGATCGTGGCGCGCCTCTCCCGCGAGACGCACGTGACGGCGGTCGGCCTCGCCTCGCTGCCGGCGAAGATCCGCGGCTTCGGGCACGTCAAGGAGCGCAACCTCGCCGCCGCGAAGGCGGAGGAGGCGGCGCTCGTCGAGCGGCTGCGCAACCCGGAGCGGGTGGAGCCCGCGAAGGCGGCGGAGTGACCATACGACGCCACCTCCGTCTCCGCGTGCGGTGACGCGCACGACGACCGTCCATGAGAGCCCCGCGCCCCGCGCGGGGCTCTCATCGCGTCCGGTACCCCGCCCGCGACGGTGTCGCGCTGCACAACGGCCGGAGGGCTCACGAACGGCCGGAACGGACGCCCGACCTTTCCCAAGCGTCTGATCAGGTTTTTTATTCTCGCATCTCGCATTCGCAAAATTCATCTGAATGTACTTATAGTGCATCGCAGCAAATTGGTACGAATGTCTAGGGTCATGAAGCCGCATTCGCTCTAGATGATCAGCATCTCGTGAGCTAGCGTCGAGTCATGCGCGAGAGAAGACTGGCCCGATCCAGCGTGCATGCACCACTTCGAGCGAAAGTCTCGGGAGGACTCGATGAACAAGCTGACACTAAACCGTCGCGGCCTGATCAAGAGCACCGCCGCAGTAAGCGCCGGGCTGGCGATGCCGCACATCTTCACGCGCCGAGCCAACGCCTTCACCAACGAGCCCACCGGCTCCACCGTCACGCTGGGCTTCAACGTGCCCCAGACGGGCCCCTACGCCGACGAGGGCCTCGATCAGCTGCGCGCCTACCAGCTCGCCGTCGAGCACCTCAACGGCGAGGGCGACGGCGGCATGCTCGGGACGTTCACGTCCAAGGCGTTGAAGGGCAACGGTATCCTCGGCAAGAAGGTGCAGTACGTCACCGGCGACACCCAGACGAAGTCGGACGCCGCACGCGCCTCGGCCCGCTCGATGATCGAGAAGGACGGCGCGGTGATGATCACCGGCGGCTCGTCGTCGGGCGTCGCGGTCGCCGTGCAGGCGCTCTGCCAGGAGGCGGGCGTGATCTTCATGGCGGGCCTCACCCACGCCAACGACACCACCGGCAAGGACAAGAAGGCCAACGGCTTCCGCCACTTCTTCAATTCCTACATGTCCGGCGCGGCGCTCGCGCCGGTGCTGAAGAACGCATACGGCACCGACCGCAACGCCTACTACCTCACCGCCGACTACAACTGGGGCTACACGACCGAGCAGGCGATCCGCGAGGCGACCGAGGCCATGGGCTGGAACACGGTGGAGACCGTGCTCACGCCGCTCGCGGCCACCGACTTCTCGTCCTACATCGCCCCGGTGCTGAATTCCGACGCCGACGTGCTGGTGCTGGTGCACTACGGCGGCAACATGGTGAACTCGCTCACCAACGCGGTGCAGTTCGGCCTGCGTGAGCGCCAGAAGAACGGCAAGAACTTCGAGATCGTCGTGCCGCTCTACTCGGAGCTGATGGCGAAGGGCGCCGGCGCCAACATCAAGAGCATCTTCGGCTCGCAGAACTGGGACTGGAAGCTCGAGAACATCCTCGGCGACCGCTACGTCGGCACCAACGCCTTCGTGCGCTCCTTCGGCGAGAAGTACGGCTTCCCGCCGAGCCAGGCGGCGCACACCGGCTACGTGCAGGCGATCCTCTACGCGGACGCGGTCGAACGCGCCGGCTCGTTCAACCCCTGCGCG
The DNA here is from genome assembly GCF_052380005.1 of Salinarimonas sp. NSM. NCBI lineage: Bacteria > Pseudomonadati > Pseudomonadota > Alphaproteobacteria > Hyphomicrobiales > Salinarimonadaceae > Salinarimonas > Salinarimonas sp. NSM. The sequence goes on along the minus strand of NZ_JBQTCJ010000020.1, from coordinate 57,678 downwards.
GTGGCCGAGGCGCTCGAGGGCTTCGAGTTCGATGGGCTCGGAAACGGCCCGACGCTCTACCGCGCCGACGACCACCAGTGCTTCAAGGACGTGGTCGTGGTGAAGGGCAAGGAGAACCCGGAGAACGAGTTCGACCTCGTCGAGATCGTCGAGGTGACGCCGACCGAGCAGGTCACCTACGCCCCGGACCATCCGCAGTTCGCCGGCGGCGAGCTCGGCAGCTGCAACCCGGGCGCCTGATCCCGGCACACGCGCCTCGCGAACGGCCGGCCGCGCGTTCCCCGCGCGGCCTGCCTCGCGGTCCCGACGGCCCCGATCCGAGACGGCACGCTCTCCATGGACGCCATCATCCTGCAGGTCCTCAACGGGCTCGACAAAGGCTCGGCCTACGCGCTGATCGCGCTGGGGCTGACGCTGATCTTCGGTACGCTCGGCGTCGTGAACTTCGCCCACGGCGCGCTGTTCATGCTCGGCGCCTTCTGCGCCGTGACGCTCTCGCGCCTGCTCACCATCTCGCACGTGACCGTCGATTCCACGCGGACGGACTTCCTCGGCAACCCGCTCAAGGTCGAGACGCCCTACGTGGTGGAATGGTTCGGCCCGGAGGCCGGCGGGACGATCATCGAATGGTCGGTGCCGCTCGGCATCCTCTTCGCGATCCCGATCATGATCGCGGTGGGCCTCGCCATCGAGCGCGGGCTGATCCGGCACTTCTACAAGCGACCGCACGCGGACCAGATCCTGGTGACGTTCGGCCTCGCGATCGTGCTCCAGGAGATCATCAAGTACTTCTTCGGCGCGAACCCGATCCCGACCCCGGCGCCGCCGGCGCTGGTCGGCTCGTTCGATTTCGGCGTGCTGATCGGCTTCGACCCCGGGCAGATCATCTATCCCTACTGGCGGCTGATCTACTTCGTCTTCGCCGCGATCCTGATCGGCGCGGTGTTCGCCTTCCTGCAGTTCACCACCTTCGGCATGGTGGTGCGCGCCGGCATGGCGGATCGCGAGACGGTCGGGCTGCTCGGCATCGACATCGACAAGCGCTTCACCATCATGTTCGCCATCGCCGCGGTGGTGGCCGGCCTCGCCGGGGTGATGTACGCGCCCATCAACTCGCCGAACTACCACATGGGGATGGACTTCCTCGTCCTGTCCTTCGTCGTGGTCGTCGTCGGCGGCATGGGCTCGCTCGGCGGCGCGGTGCTCGCGGGCTTCCTGCTGGGCGTGCTCGAGAGCTTCGCCTCGATGCCGCAGGTCACGAACGTCGTCCCGGGCATCAACCAGATCGTGATCTACCTCGTCGCGATCATCATCCTTCTCACGCGGCCGCGCGGACTCCTGGGCCGCAAGGGCGTCATGGAGTAGGCCGCCATGCTCGGACTGAACAAGAAGGACACCTCGCTGTTCCTGATCGTGGTGGTGCTGACGGTGTTCGCGCCGTTCATCCTCAACCCGTTCCCGGTCGGCTCCGATCTCGCGCAGTTCAACGCCGGCTATCCGGACCTGATGCAGCGTTTCCTGATCTTCGGGATCTTCGCGATCGGCTTCAACATCCTCTTCGGCCTGACCGGATACCTGTCGTTCGGCCACGCGGCCTTCCTGGGCGTGGGCTCCTACGCCGGCGTGTGGATGATGAAGCTCTTGACGATGAACGTGGTGCCGGCGATCCTCGTCTCGGTCGTCGTCGCGGGGCTGTTCTCGCTCGTCGTCGGCTGGATCTCGCTTCGGCGCTCGGGGATCTACTTCTCGATCCTGACGCTCGCCTTCGCGCAGATGTCCTTCGCGCTCGCCTATTCCGTGCTCACCCCCATCACCGGCGGAGAGACGGGCCTGCAGCTGTCGCTGTCCGATCCGCGCGTCCTCGGCGTCGGCGCCACGCCCGCGGGCTCGATCCCGCTGACCAACTTCTTCGGGCTCGAGATGCGCGACAGCGCGGAGCTGGCGCTCGGCGGCTGGCTGTTCACCTTCAACGCCGGCTACTATCTCTGCGCCGTGCTGATGCTGGTGGCCTTCTACGTGGCGATCCGCATCTTCCGCTCGCCCTTCGGCATGATGCTCAAGGCGGTGAAGTCGAACCAGCAGCGCATGCAGTACACGGGCCTCGACCCGAAGCCCTACACGCTCGCGGCCTTCGTCATCTCCGGCATGTACGCCGGCCTCGCCGGCGGGCTGATGGTGTCGATGGACCCCCTGGCCGGCGCCGAGCGCATGTTCTGGACGGCGTCGGGCGAGGTCGTGCTGATGACGATCCTCGGCGGTGCCGGCACGCTGATCGGCCCGGTGCTGGGCGCGGGCTTCATCAAGTACATGGAGAACATCGTCTCCAAGATCAACGAGGGCATCCTCCACACGTGGTTCGCCTTCCTGCCGGACGGGCTCGAGGACTTCGTCGTGTCCTTGTTCTACCCCTTCGTCGGCAAGGGCTGGAATCTCACGCTGGGGCTGATGTTCATGCTCGTCGTGATCTTCCTGCCCGGCGGCATCGTCGAGGGCGGCCAGCGCATCGCACGCCTCTTCCGCCGCCGGCCGGCGCGGGCGCACGAGCGCTCGGTCGGCGCCCCGTCCTCCAGCGCAGCGGAGTGAGCAGATGGGCATTCTCGAGGTCAAGAACGTCAACAAGTCCTTCGGCGGCCTCAAGGCGCTGCGCGAGGTCAATCTCGACGTGGCTGAGGGCTCGGTCCACGCCATCATCGGCCCGAACGGGGCGGGCAAGTCGACGCTGCTGAACACGCTCATCGCCAAGCTCACGCCGGACACCGGCACGGTGACCTTCGACGGACGGCCGCTGGTGGGCATGTCGCCGCATGAGATCAACCAGATCGGCGTCGCGCGCGTCTTTCAGACGCCGGAGATCTTCGGGGAGCTGTCGCTCCTCGAGAACGTGATGATCCCCGCCTTCGCCCGCCGCGACGGCGCCTTCGGCCTGCACGCCTGGAACCAGGTCGTGGCCGAGCGCGAGATCCGCGACCGCGCCATGGCGCTCCTCGCCGACCTCAAGCTCGACGGCAAGGCGCATGTGGAGGCGCAGCATCTCTCGCGGGGCGACAAGCGCCGGCTCGAGCTCGCCATGTGCCTCGTCCAGGAGCCCAAGCTCCTGCTCCTCGACGAGCCGACGGCGGGCATGTCGCGCGCGGACACGAACCGCACGATCGACCTCCTCAAGGAGATCGCCGGGCGCGGCATCACCATGGTCGTCATCGAGCACGACATGCACGTCGTGTTCTCGCTGGCGCAGAAGATCTCGGTGCTCGCCCAGGGCGCCATCATCGCCGAGGACCTGCCTGAGAACATCAAGGGCAACCCGAAGGTCCAGGAAGCCTATCTCGGGGGAGCGCACCTATGAGCGACACGACGCACGCCGCCGCCCGCCCGCCCGAGGCACCCGAGAGGACACCCCCGGCCCGCGGCGGCATCCTCCTCGGCGACGAGGTCTTCGCCCACGCCGAGGGCGGCCCCAAGCCGCGGACGCTCGCCGAGCACGCCTACTTCTCGGTCTGGGACCTGCACGCCTACTACGGCGAGAGCTACATCGTGCAGGGCGTCTCCTTCCAGGTCCGGGAGGGCGAGATCCTGGCGCTGCTCGGCCGCAACGGCGCCGGCAAGACCTCGACCCTGCGCGCCATCGCCCGCACGGACTCCCCGGAGGTCCGCCACGGCGAGATCTGGCTCGACCACAAGCCGATCCATTCCATGCGGGCCCACGGCGCGGCGCAGAACGGCATCGGCCTCGTGCCGGAGGACCGGCGCATCATCCAGGGGCTGACGGTGGAGGAGAACCTCCAGCTCGCCCAGATCGCGCCCCCCAAGGGCTGGTCGATCGAGCGGATCTACGACCTCTTCCCGCGCCTCGGCGAGCGGCGCAAGCAGGAGGGCACGACGCTCTCGGGCGGCGAGCAGCAGATGCTGGCCATCGGCCGCACGCTCGCGCGCGACGTCAAGCTGCTCCTCCTGGACGAGCCCTACGAGGGCCTGGCACCCGTCATCGTGCAGGAGATCGAGCGCACGCTGGAAGAGATCAAGCGGCTGGGCATGACGACGATCATCGTCGAGCAGAACGCCATCGCAGCGCTGCATCTGGCAGACCGGGCGATCATCCTCGACATGGGCGAGATCGTCTTCGACGGAACGGCGAAGGACGTTCTCGACAATACCGAGCTGCGGCAGGAGTACCTGGCGATCTGAAGGCCTACAGCCGCGCCGAGACGTCCTGCGTCGCCACGACGACCTCCCGCGGCTCCCCGTCCCGCAGCACCAGGAGCCGGACGTCGTCGCCGACTTCCACGTCGCCGAGCGCGCGGGTGAGGTCGGCGAAGGTCTCCACCCGCTCGCCGTTCACGGCGAGGATGATGTCGCCGACGGTGCCGTCGCGCATGTCGATGCCCACGAGGCCCGCCTCCTCGGCCGGCGAGCCGCGCACGACCCGCAGCACGACGACGCCGTCGATCCCCAGCCGCCGCGAGATCGCGTCCTCGCCGACGACGACGCCGATGCCCGGGGTGGGCACCGTGCCGTCGCGAATGAGCTGCGGCACGACCTCGTTGACGACGTCGATCGGCACGGCGAAGCCGATCCCCGCCGACGCGCCGGACGGCGAGAAGATCGCCGTGTTGACGCCGATCACCCGCGCGGCCGAGTCGAGCAGCGGCCCGCCCGAGTTGCCGGGGTTGATCGCGGCGTCGGTCTGGATCACGTCGGCGATCTCGCGCCCCCGTCCCGTCGGCAGCGTGCGCTGGAGCGCGGAGACGACCCCCGTCGTCAGCGTCTGGTCGAGCCCGAACGGGTTGCCGATGGCGTAGGTCCATTGCCCGACGACGAGCTCGGCGGAGGCGCCGATCGGCAGCGGCGGCGGGATGCGGGTCGGCCGCGACAGCCGCAGGACGGCGATGTCGACGTTGGGCGCGCGCCCGACGACCGAGGCCTCGACGATCTCCCCGTCCGCGAGCCGCACCGAGACCTCCTGCGCACCCGCGATCACGTGGTTGTTGGTGACGACGTGCCCGGCCTCGTCCCACAGGAACCCCGAGCCCGACTGCAGCCCGCCGCTCCCGGGGCCGAGCATGCCGGCGCCCTCGGCGCGGCCGAAGACGTGGACGACCGAGGGCGAGGCCTGCGCGAAGACCTCCACGGCGTTGATCTCCATGCCGCCGAGGTCGCCCCTCACGGCCACCGCCCGCGGCTCGGCCTCGGCGAAGAACAGCCGCAGCAGGTAGGGCTCCGCGACGTAGATCGCGAACAGCGCGACGAGCGCCGCGAGGGTGAGGCGGAAGAAGCCGGTGGTCACGGGGTCTCCTGGGGTGGCGACGGCTGCCGAAGGAACGCGCGCGGGACGGCGACGGTTCGGAGGGCGCGCCTTCCTCCCCGCAGGGGAGGAGTCCGCGCGAAGCGCGGGCGGTGGGGCCGTTCGGCTCTTCCTGGCGAGCCGGTCCGCCGTCCTCCCCACCCTCCGGCCTGCGGCCTCCGTCCTCCCCTGCGGGGAGGAAGTCTGCACGCAACACTGCGCCTCCATTCTTTCCATTTGCGAAAAGATCCCTCCCCGTCCCTCGTGATTGAACCCGGGGCGCCGCGCTGCTAGCTCCTGTGCTCGGCCCGCGACGGCCCAAGACGCCGCGGCCCAAGACGAGGGAGGACATCCATGACGCAGCGCATCGACGCCCACGGCCTGCAGGTCGCCGCCGAGCTCCACGCCTTCGTCGAAGGGGAGGCGCTGCCCGGGACGGGCGTGTCCGCGGACGCCTTCTGGAGGGGCCTCTCGGGCCTCGTGCACGATCTCTCGCCGAGGAACCGGGCGCTGCTCGCCCGCCGCGAGGAGCTCCAGAGCGCGATCGACGCCTGGCATCTCGAGCGCCGCGGCAAGCCCCACGACGCCGGCGCCTACGAGGCTTTCCTGCGCGAGATCGGCTATCTCGTCCCCGAGGGTCCGGACTTCACCGTCGAGACCGGCAATGTCGACCCGGAGATCGCCACGATCGCCGGCCCGCAACTCGTCGTGCCGATCACCAACGCACGCTATGCGCTGAACGCCGCGAACGCCCGCTTCGGCTCGCTCTACGACGCGCTCTACGGCACCGACGCGCTCGGCGATGCGCCCGCGGGCGGCGGATACGATCCGCAGCGGGGCGCGCGGGTCATCGCCTGGGCGAAGGGCTTCCTCGACACGATCGCGCCCCTCGTCCACGGCTCCCACGCCGGCGCGACCGGCTACCGGGTGGAGGACGGCGCGCTCGTCGTGACGCTCCAGGGCGGGGCGCAGACGCGGCTGAAGGACGCCGGGCGCTTCGCCGGCCATCGCGGCGGGGCGGACGCGCCGGACGGCGTGCTCCTGCGCCACAACGCGCTCCATGCGGAGATCGTCGTCGACCGCGCCCATCCGATCGGCAAGACCGACGCGGCCGGCGTCGCGGACGTGATCCTCGAATCCGCGGTCTCGACCATCATGGACTGCGAGGATTCGGTCGCCTGCGTCGACGCCGCCGACAAAGTGGTCGCCTATCGCAACTGGCTCGGCCTGATGAAGGGCGATCTCGCGACCGAGGTGACCAAGGGCGGGCGGACCTTCGTCCGCGAGCTCGACGCCGACCGCGTCTACACCGATCCCCAGGGCCGGGAGCTGCGCCTCCACGGCCGCTCGCTGATGCTGATCCGCAACGTCGGCCACCTGATGACCAACCCCGCCGTGCTCGACCGCGAGGGGAACGAGGTCTTCGAGGGCCTGCTCGACGCGATGATCACGTCGCTGATCGCCATCCACGACCTGAAGGGCAGCGGCCCGGGCAACTCGCGCGCCGGCTCGGTCTACATCGTCAAGCCGAAGATGCACGGGCCCGATGAGGTCGCGTTCACGGACGAGATCTTCGGCCGGGTGGAGGACGCGCTCGGCCTCGCGCGCTTCACGCTCAAGGTCGGCATCATGGACGAGGAGCGCCGCACCACGGTGAACCTCAAGGAATGCATCCGCGCCGCCAAGAACCGCGTCGTGTTCATCAACACGGGCTTCCTCGACCGCACCGGCGACGAGATCCACACCTCGATGGAAGCCGGGCCGATGGTCCGCAAGAACGACATGAAGGGCACGGCCTGGATCCAGGCCTACGAGAACAACAACGTCGACGTCGGTCTCGCCTGCGGGCTCGTTGGCAAGGCGCAGATCGGCAAGGGCATGTGGGCCATGCCCGACCGCATGAAGGCCATGCTCGAGCAGAAGGTCGGCCACCCGATGGCGGGGGCGAGCTGCGCCTGGGTCCCCTCCCCCACCGCCGCGACGCTGCACGCGACGCACTACCATCGGGTGGACGTGAAGGCCCGCCAGGAGGAGCTCGCCTCGCGCGCGCGGGCGCCGCTCGCGGACATCCTGACGATCCCGCTCGCGGACCGGCCGAACTGGTCGGAGGAGGAGGTCCGCTCGGAGATCGAGAACAACGCGCAGGGCATCCTCGGCTACGTCGTGCGCTGGATCGACCAGGGCGTGGGCTGTTCCAAGGTGCCGGACATCCACGACGTGGGCCTGATGGAGGACCGGGCGACCTGCCGGATCTCCTCGCAGCACCTGGCGAACTGGCTGCATCACGGGGTCGTCACGCGCGAGCAGGTCCTCGAGACCATGAAGCGCATGGCGGCGGTGGTCGATCGCCAGAACGGCTCCGACCCGCTCTATCGGCCGATGGCGCCCGCCTTCGACGGCCCGGCCTTCCGCGCCGCCTGCGACCTCGTCCTCGAAGGCCGCGTCCAGCCCTCGGGCTACACCGAGCCGGTGCTGCATGCGCGGCGCCTCGAGAAGAAGGCGGCCGGCTGATCTCGAGCCGCAACGGCGCTTCCTCCCCGAAGGGGGAGGAGTCCGCGCGAAGCGCGGGCGGTGGGGCCGTTCGACCGTGCTCGCGAGCCGGCCCGCCTTCCTCCCCACCCTCCGGCCTTCGGCCGTCGTCCTCCCCTGCGGGGAGGAAGCAGCCGAAGCGTGGCCGTTGCCGCATTGCAACAGGCGCCGGGCGCCTGCGTCCCGCTGGGGGTGCGTGCCCACCGACGCTTTGACGAACCCCGCGCCGGCTTATAAGTATCGTAACGATCGCAAAGCAAATTCCATGCCGGGGAGCTCGGCTGGGCGGTCGCGAGGGTACGCATGAGTCTGTCGCAACGAATGGAGCTGCGCCAGGGCCAGTCCCTGGTGATGACGCCTCAGCTCCTGCAGGCGATCAAGCTCCTGCAGCTCTCCCATCTCGACCTCGTGGCCTACGTCGACGCCGAGCTCGAGCGCAACCCTCTGCTCGAGCGCCACGAGGAGAGCGACGGGCCAGACGTCCCCGAGAGGCCGGAGCCGGTCTCCGAAGAGCCCCCCGCCTGGGACACGGATACGCTGACGTCCGACCGCTCGTCGCTGGAGGGCGACCTCGACACCTCGCTCGACAATTCCTTCGATCCGGACGGGGCCGGCGTCGGCCCGCGGCCGGACGCGCAGGCCTTCGCGGAGGGCGACCGGCTGCCGCTCTCGCCGGGTCCCTGGACGGGCGTCGGACCCGGCGGCTCCTTCGATGGTCCGGAAACCGATTTCGAGGCACGCCTCGCCCGGGAGGCGACACTCGCGGAGCACCTCTCGTCCCAGCTCGACCTCGCCGTCGTCGACCCGATGGAGCGCCTCGTCGGACGCTTCCTGATCGACGCGATCGACGAGGCCGGCTGGCTCGCCGAGAGCGTCGAGGCCGTCGCCGAGCGGCTGTCGTGCTCGGTCGCCCTCGTCGAGCGCGTCCTCGCCACGATCCAGCGCTTCGATCCCGCGGGTGTGGGCGCGCGCGACCTCGCCGAGTGCCTCGCCATCCAGCTGCGCGAGCGCGACCGATTCGATCCCGCCATGCAGGCACTGGTCTCGCGCCTCGACCTCCTCGCCAAGCGCGACCTCAAGGCGCTGGAGCGGCTGTGCGGCGTCGACGAGGAGGACCTCGCGCAGATGATCCGCGAGATTCGCGCGCTCGACCCCAAGCCCGGCCGCGCCTTCGGCGGCGCGCCGGTCGAGGTGCTCGTGCCCGACGTCTTCGTGCGCCCGGCGCCCGACGGGTCCTGGCTGATCGACCTCAACCCCGACACGCTGCCGCGCGTCCTGATGAACCAGGCCTACTACGCCCGCGTCGCCCGCTCGGCGAAGACCGAGACCGAGCGCGCCTTCGTCACCGAATGCCTGCAGAACGCCAACTGGCTCACCCGCTCCCTCGACCAGCGGGCGAAGACGATCCTCAAGGTCGCGAGCGAGATCGTGCGCCAGCAGGACGGGTTCTTCGCCCATGGCGTCACCCACCTGCGCCCGCTCAACCTGCGCACCATCGCCGACGCCATCGGCATGCACGAATCGACCGTCTCGCGCGTGACCTCGAACAAGTCGATCGGCACGCTGCGCGGCGTGTTCGAGATGAAGTACTTCTTCACGGCGGCGATCGCGGGGACGGGCGGCGACCAGCACTCCTCCGAGGCGGTGCGCCACCGCATCAGGCAGCTCATCGACGCCGAGCGCCCCACCGCCGTCCTGTCGGACGATCAGCTCGTCAAGATCCTGCGCGGCGACGGCATCGACATCGCCCGGCGGACAGTGGCCAAGTATCGGGAATCGCTGCGCATTCCCTCCTCGATCGAGCGCCGCCGGGCGAAGTGCGGCTGACGCGGCGGACCTCCGGCGCCCGCCCTTCGTTGACGGACGCGCCCCACCTCCTTACCAAATGGAGGAACGAACGGTGCCAGGCCCGTCGCGGGCGGGAACCCGCCGCGAGGGGGGAGCCCGTCGCCATCGGGGGAGAGAGAGCCCATGACCCTACGGATCTCCGGCAAGAACATGGACATCGGGGACGCCCTGCGTGCCCAGGTGCAGGAGCGGGTCGACGCCGCCGTCGCCAAGTACTTCGACGGCTCCGTCACCGGCCACGTGACCGTGGAGAAGGAGGGGACCGGGTTCCGGACCGAGTGCGTCATCCATCTGCCGACCGGGGTGACCCTCGAATCGCAGGGCATGGCCCACGACGCCTACGCCGCCTTCGACCAGTCGGCGCATCGGATCGAGAAGCGGCTGCGGCGCCACAAGCGCCGCCTGCGCGACCACCAGTCGGATGCCAAGGGCAACAAGATCGCTCCCGTCGAGGCCGCCTACGCCATCCTGGAGGCGCCGGCCGAGGACGTCGACGACGACGTGGATGTCGCCGAGGAGGACTACAGCCCCGTCGTCATCGCCGAATCGACGCGCGCGCTGCACCGCAGCTCCGTCGCCGAGGCCGTGCTCGAGCTCGACCTGTCGGGCGCGCCGTTCATGATCTTTCTCCACGCTGGCACCGGACGCGTGAACGTCGTATACCGCCGCCACGATGGGGCGATCGGCTGGATCGACCCTCCGGAACCGGCGCGCTGAGGCGTGCCCCGCCAGAGCCGCGCCCCGAGAGGGACCGATCACGAGGAGCTGCGATCTCGGAGGTTCACGTCACGCCGCCCCCCTTGTGGGGCGCGTGCGACGGCTCCGAGGCTGATTGATCGTCATGGCGCTAGTCGAACTCCTATCCCCAGACGCGATCGCCCCCGCCCTCAAGGTCGGGGGCAAGAAGCAGGCTCTCCAGGAGCTCGCGAGCCACGCGGCCGGCCTCACGGGGCTTGACCAGCAGGCCGTCTTCGAGACGCTGCTCCAGCGCGAGCGCCTCGGCTCGACGGGCGTCGGCGAGGGGATCGCCATCCCCCACGGCAAGCTCGCCAAGCTCGACCGGCTGTTCGGCTTCGTGGCCCGGCTGGAGAAGCCGATCGACTTCGATGCCATCGACGGCATGCCGGTCGACGTGCTGTTCCTTCTGCTGGCGCCGGAGGGCGCCGGCGCCGACCATCTCAAGGCGCTCGCCCGCGTCGCCCGCGTCCTGCGACGGCCCGGCGTCCTCGATCGCCTCAGGGCGGCCCACGACGCGGCCGCGATCTACGCGGTGCTGATCGAGAACTCGGAGCCGGCGGCGGCCTGACGCGGACGTGCCAGGCTTTCGGGCCTGCGCTCACTTCAGGCTTTCCTGCCGCCCGAGGCCCGACCCCGATGACGTCCGCGGCGCTGCTGCCGATCCTGCTCCTCGTCCTCTCCAACGTGTTCATGACGGTGGCCTGGTACGGCCACCTGAAGTTCCCCGGCGCCCCGCTCTGGGGCGTCGTGCTGGCGAGCTGGGGCATCGCCTTCTTCGAGTACTGCCTCGCCGTGCCCGCGAATCGCATCGGGCACGGGACCTACAGCGCGGCGGAGCTGAAGACGATCCAGGAGGTGATCACGCTGTGCGTCTTCGCCGTCTTCTCCGTGACGGTGCTGAAGGAGGCGCTGACGATGAACCACCTCGTCGGCTTCGGCTTCATCGCCCTGGGCGCCTTCTTCGTCTTCAAGGGCCCGCTTTGATGCGGCTGCGCGCCCTCATTCGACCAGCGCGACGCTGATCGGCCCCAGCACGTCGCCGCCGCAGCGCATCACCACGCGGATGTCGTCGTAGTCCTGGTCGGTCCACTGGCCGATGTGCGGCGGGCGGTCCTCCCAGCCGAAGTACATGTACTCGCCCGGCTCGCAGACCTCCGTGTTCACGGCGGGCGTGCGGCCGCGCTGGGCGTTGCCCGGGATGATCGAGTCCCGGTGGCCGGGCTCGCACTCCTCCGCGGTGCGGCAGCGGATCGTCTCGATCAAGTCGCGGTACTGCGTGTTGTACTGCGCGACGCCGCCGCGCATCGTCGTGTCGGTGTAGTGGTCCCAGCGCTCGTTGTTGCGGCGCGCGGCGGCGCTGGTGCGCGCGTTGCGGATGTTGATGAGGTGATAGCTCAGCGCCTCGCCCGGCCCGCACTCGACCGAGAGGGTCTGCGGCGCCGCCGCGACGCCCTCGTCGGTGTTGTCGGCGATCTTGAGGAAGCCGTCCTCGCGCAGGCCGCTCTCGCTGTGGATCACGCCGAGACGCTCGCTGCGGCGCTCGTGATAGCAATAGACCCGCAGCTCGTTGTAGTCCGCCGCCTCGACGCTGAGGTTCGCCCGCTCGATCTCGAAGGGGGTCGTGCGCTGCGTCGCCGCGGCGGTGGCCGTCACGCCGACGTCGACCCGCGGCATGAGGAAGGAGGCGAGCGTCATCGGCACCACGGCCGTGGCGTCGACCTGGACGCGGTGCGTCCCGACGAAGGCGCCGGTCGCGCTCGTGCCCAGCACGTCGACGCCGGTCTCCACCAGCACGGCGGTGAACACCGCCTGCGCGTCGTGGCGACGCCCCAGCAGCGACTCCCTGGCGAGATGCAGCGCCGTCGCGTCGGCGGCGCGCTGCAGGTCCGCCTTCACGCTCGTCGCGCGGGCGTAGTCCACGGCCGCCCCGGCGATCGCGATCAGCGGCACGATCGTCAGCGCGAAGGCGATGGCGGTGGCGCCGGAGCGGTCCGCGATGAGACGGTTGACGGCCTGCATCGATGATCTCCACGATTCGATACGCATTTGCGATGCATTCGAGCGAAATGCGTGCCATCGAGCCGTGTGCCGGAACGGCACAGCCCTCGAGGGTTCGGTAAGGTCTCGCCGGAGGCGCACCGGATTGCGTCCGAGCGCCCCAGCGTCTACAGCCGTCGCGACAGCCGGGACCTCGATCATGACCGACGCGACCACGCCCCCCATCACCCCCGAGCTCGTGGCCGAGCACGGCCTCGCGCCGGACGAGTACGCGCGGTTCGTCGCGCTGATCGGCCGCGAGCCGACGCTGACCGAGCTCGGCATCGTCTCGGCGATGTGGAACGAGCACTGCTCCTACAAGTCCTCGCGCATCCACCTGCGGGGGCTGCCCACGAGCGCGCCGTGGGTGATCCAGGGCCCGGGCGAGAACGCCGGCGTCATCGACATCGGCGACGGGCTCGCCTGCGTCTTCAAGATGGAGAGCCACAACCATCCGAGCTTCATCGAGCCCTACCAGGGCGCGGCGACCGGGGTGGGTGGCATCCTGCGCGACGTCTTCACCATGGGCGCGCGCCCCATCGCGGCCCTGAACGCCCTGCGCTTCGGCGCGCCGGATCACCCGAAGACCCGCCACCTCGTCTCCGGCGTCGTCGCCGGCATCGGCGGCTACGGCAATTCCTTCGGCGTGCCGACGGTGGCGGGATCGGTCGGCTTCCATACGGCCTACGACGGCAACATCCTCGTCAACGCCATGGCGGTGGGGCTGGCGCGCACCGACGGGATCTTCACCGCCAAGGCGACGGGGGTCGGCAACCCGATCGTCTATCTCGGCTCGAAGACCGGGCGCGACGGCATCCACGGCGCCACCATGGCCTCCGCCTCCTTCGACGACAGCGCCGAGGAGAAGCGCCCCACCGTGCAGGTGGGCGATCCCTTCGCCGAGAAGCTGCTGCTCGAGGCCTGCCTCGAATTGATGACGACCGGCGCCGTCGTCGCGATCCAGGACATGGGCGCGGCGGGGCTCACCTCCTCGGCGGTGGAGATGGGGGCCAAGGGCGATCTCGGCATCGAGCTCGACCTCGACGCCGTCCCCTGCCGCGAGGAGGGGATGACCGCCTACGAGATGATGCTGTCGGAGAGCCAGGAGCGCATGCTCATGGTGCTCGAGCCGGGCAAGCGCGACGTGGCGGAGGCGATCTTCCGCAAGTGGGGCCTCGACTTCGCCGTCGTCGGCAAGACCACCGACACGCTGCGCTTCGTCGTCAAGCATCAGGGCCGGATCGAGGCCGACCTGCCGATCAAGGAGCTCGGCGACGAGGCGCCGGTCTACGACCGTCCCTGGACGCCCTCGCCGAAGCGCCCCGTGATCGAGCCGGCGGAGGTCTCGGCGCCGATGCCCGACGACGAGGCCCTCCTGACGCTCGTCGGCTCCCCGGACCTCTGCTCCAAGCGCTGGGTCTGGGAGCAGTACGACCACCTCATCGGCTCGAACACCGTTCAGCCACCCGGCGGCGACGCCGCCGTCGTCCGGGTGCTCGAGGGGCCCAAGGGCCTCGCGCTGACGACGGACGTCACCCCGCGCTATTGCGAGGCCGACCCGGTCGAGGGCGGCAAGCAGGCGGTCGCGGAGGCGTATCGCAACATCTGCGCGGTCGGCGCGCGCCCGCTCGCCGTCACCGACAACCTCAACTTCGGCAACCCGCAGCGGCCCCACTCCATGGGCCAGCTCGTCGGCTGCATCCGGGGCCTCGGCGAGGCCTGCCGGGCGCTCGACTTTCCCGTCGTGTCGGGCAACGTCTCGCTCTACAACGAGACGAACGAGCGCGGCATCCTGCCGACGCCCACGATCGGCGGTGTCGGCGTCGTGGACGACTGCGCGGTGCATGCGACGATCCCCTTCCGCCGCGAGGGGGACGTCGTGGTGCTGCTGGGCGCGACGCAGGGATGGCTCGGCGCCTCGCTCTATCTCGCGCTCCTCTGCGGCCGCGAGGAGGGCGCGCCGCCGCCCGTCGATCTCGCCGCCGAGCGCCGCGCCGGTGAGCTGGTGCGCGCGCTGATCGCCGAGGGGATGCTGGACACCGTCCACGACCTCTCCGACGGCGGCCTCGCCGTGGCGCTCGCCGAGTGCTGCATGGGGCGCGGAATCGGGGCGCGCATCGACGCGCTGCCGGAGGGGCCGTCGGGGGCGCTGCCGAGCCACGCCGCGCTCTTCGGCGAGGACCAGGGCCGCTACGTCGTCGCCGTTCCGCCCGAGCACCTCGACGCCCTCCTCGCCCGCGCGCAGGCGGCCGGCGTGGCCGCGACGCGCCTGGGGGAGACGGGCGGGGACGCGTTGATTCTCCCCGGCTCTCGGGCCATATCTGTCGTGTCCTTGAAGGACGCACACGAATCCTGGCTGCCCGCCTACATGGCGGGCGAGCCGGCCTGAGGGGGAGGCGACCCGATGCCGATGGACGCGCGCGAGATCGAGCGCATGATCAAGGAGGCGATCCCCGACGCCAATGTCGAGATCCGCGATCTCGCCGGCGACGGCGATCACTACGCCGCCACCGTCACCTCGGCCTCCTTCAAGGGCAAGAGCCGCGTCCAGCAGCACCAGATGGTCTACGCGGCGCTCCAGGGCCGCATGGGCGGCGTGCTGCACGCGCTCGCCCTCACCACAATTCCCGCCGAGACCTGAGGAGGGTCTCGCACATCGAGGTCCGGCGCCTTGAACGCCGGAGCAAGGAGACGATCATGGCCGACGCGCACCAGACGATCGACGCGGAAGTGAAGGGGAACGACGTCGTGCTCTTCATGAAGGGCACGCCCCAGTTCCCCATGTGCGGATTCTCGGGCCAGGTGGTCCAGATCCTCAACTACCTCGGCGTGCCCTACAAGGGCGTCAACGTCCTCGACGACGAGGGCGTCCGCCAGGGCATCAAGGACTATTCCAACTGGCCCACGATCCCGCAGCTCTACGTGAAGGGCGAGTTCGTCGGCGGCTGCGACATCACCCGCGAGATGTTCCAGTCCGGCGAGCTGCAGCAGTTCTTCACCGAGAAGGGCGTGCCGGTGAAGCAGGGGGCGTAAGCGCCTTCTCCCCGCAGGGGAGGACGAGGATGCCGCTCGCCAGCTCGGTCGAACGGCCCCACCGCCCGCGCTGACGCGCGGACTCCTCCCCTGCGGGGAGGAAGCGGGTTTGCGCATGTGGCGACCGGTGGATGAAAGCCGCCGACCGCCACCTCCCCGCAGGGGAGGACGGAGGCCGCAGGCCGGAGGGTGGGGCGGGCGGCGAGCCGGCTCGAAGGAGCGCCGAGACGGCCTCCCGGCACTGCGGTGATCCTCCCTTACGACGCGTTCGATCGGAAACCCGATGGGCGAAGCGAAGCGCAAGGCGAAGCTCGGCGTCGCGGCCTCTCCCTGCCGCGGCTGCACCTATTGCTGCACGCTCCCCGCGATCAACGCCCTCGACAAGCCGATGTACCGCCCCTGCGGGCACATCGCCGCCCAGGCCGCGGGCGGGCTCGGCTGCGGCATCTTCGGCGCGCCCGGGCGGCCCGAGACCTGCCGCGCCTACGAGTGCGCCCACGTCACCGCCCAGCGCACGAGCCACCCCGATCGCCGGCGCATTCCCCATCCGCTGGACGCCGGCGCCTACTTCCACAAGGACCCGATCGAGAACGCGCTCGTCGTCTTCGTCGACCCCGACCGGCCGCTCGCCTGGAAGCGCTCGGCGCTCGTCGAGATCTTCCGCTCGGGCATCGTCGCCGGCATGCCCCTCGTGATCTTCGACCGCGGCCGGCGCATGACGATCCGCACGCCGCGCCAGTACGAGGAGATCGTGCGGCGCGACATGGTCGCCTTCGCGGACGCGCAGGGCATGCCCCGCGAGATCGCGAGCTTCGAGGCGGAGCACCGCCCTCAGGCGAGCGCGCCGTCCTCGGGCTCGGCGATGCCGTAGAGCGCCACCGCCGTGGCGATCGCGAGGTTGAGGCTGTCGGCGCGCCCCTGCATGGGGATCCGCACGAGGTCGGTGCAGGCGGCCGCGATCGCGTCCGTCACCCCCGCCTGCTCGTTGCCCATCACGAGCAGGATCGGCTCGCGCAGGTCCGCGCGGCGGTAGTGCTTCGACGCCGGCAGCGCGGTGCCGACGACGCTTCCCGGCCAGCGGGCGGCGAGGGCCAGGAAGTCCGCCTCCGACCCATCGTAGACCGGCACCGCGAAGATCGAGCCCATCGAGGCCCGCACGGCCTCCACCGAGGCCGGATCGCAGGTCTCCCCCACCAGCAGCACGCCGCCCGCGCCCACCGCGTCCGCGGTGCGCACGATCGTCCCGAGATTACCGGGATCACGCACCCGGTCGAGGGCGACGAAGACCCGTGCGGCGGCGGGGTCGATCGCGTCGAAGCCGCGGCGCGCCCAGCGGAAGGCGGCCACCACGCTCTGGGGATTGTCCTTGCGCGCGATCTTGGCGAGCACCTGGTCGTCGACCTCGAGGCACTCGCCGCCGGCGTCGAGGCAGGCGTTCCGCAGCCGGCGCACGACGTCGCGCTCGCGTCCCTCGCGGTGATAGACCAGGATCTCGGGGGCGCGCCCATTGTCGAGCGCCTCCAGCGCCGTGCGCGCGCCCTCCGCCAGGAACAGGCCGCTTTCCCGGCGCCCCTTGCGGTCGTGCAGCGCGCGCAGCTCCTTCACGGTGGCGTTGGAGAGGCTCGTGACCTCGCGCACCCTCGGGCGGTCGGCCATCAGGGCGCCTCCGGCGTCCAGCGCGCGAAGAGCGAGGTGGACAGGTGGCGGTCGTTCGCCTTGTCCACCGTGACGAGCTCGCCCGACGCGATCGCCCCGCCCCGTGCGCCGAAGGCGTCGCGCATCAATTCGTGCAGCGTCATGAAGGAGAGCCGCACCGCATAGGCGGTGAGCGTGACGAAGCTCGGCTCGTTCGAGAGCAGCTGCCGCGAGAGGTCCATCAGCACCGGCAGGTGCTCGAACAGGTGCCAGACCTCGCCGTTGGGCCCGCGTCCGTAGCGCGGCGGGTCGAGCAGGATCGCGTCGTAGGTGTTGCCGCGGCGGATCTCGCGCTGCGCGAACTTGACCGCGTCGTCGAGGATCCAGCGCACGCCCTCGGCGTCGAGCCCAGACGCGGACTGGTTCTCCTTGGCCCAGGCGATCGCCTTCTTCGAGGCGTCGACATGCGTGACCTTCGCGCCCGCGCGCGCGCAGACGAGGCTCGCGACACCGGTATAGCCGAACAGGTTGAGCACCGAGACCGGGCGCCGCTCGGCCCTGATGCGCGCGTCCATCCAGTCCCAGTGCACGATCTGCTCGGGGAAGATGCCGACGTGGCGGAACGAGGTCGCGCGGCACAGGATCGTGAGGTCGCGCACCGGCACCGGCCAGTCGCCGAGCCGCCCGCGGGCGAACTTCCAGGCCCCCTGCTCGGCCTCCTCGGCGGCGTCGAAGACCGCGTCCGCCTTCGCCCAGAGGCCTGGATTACCCTTGGCCCAGATCGCCTGCGGCTCGGGCCGGTCCATGACGACGTCGCCGAACCGCTCGAGCTTGCGCCCCTCGCCCGTGTCGAGCAGGCGATAGCCGTCCCAGCCGTCGGTGATGAGGAGATCCGCGTGGCGCATGGCCGCGGGGTTTAGCAGGGGGGAGCGGGGCGGGCAATGCGGCCGCGCGTGGCGCGGGCGGCGCTGCGATGCTATATCGTCACGCATGGATCACGAGCACGACCATACCCACGCGCATCCGCACGATCCCTCGGACCCCGGTGCCCACCGGAGTGAGCATCCCTGCGCCCACGCGCACGCCCGGGCTGCCGCCCTCCCCGAGGCGCTCGCGGGGGCGGAGGCGGCGTGCGCCGAGCGGGGCGTGCGGCTCACGCCGATCCGGCGGGCGGTGCTCGAGGCGCTGCTCGAGAGCCACGCGCCGCTGGGCGCCTACGAGATCCTCGACGCGCTGAACGCGGGTGGCGCGGAAGACGGCCCCGGCGAGAGCAAGGCCGGGCGCGGACTCGCGCCGATCGCGGTCTACCGCGCGCTCGACTTCCTGATCGAGCAGGGCTTCGCCCACAAGCTCGCGAGCCGCAACGCGTTCACGGCCTGCCCGCACGCGCACGCGCCGCACGAGCTCGTCGCCTTCCTGATCTGCGAGGCCTGCGGCGGCGTCGACGAGCTGGCGCCGGCGCCGCTGGCGAAGGCGGTGGGGCAGATGCTGGCCCAGGAGGGCTTCGCGCCGCGCCGGCAGGTGCTCGAGATCACCGGCGCCTGCGCGCATTGCCGCGGCTGAGGCTGGGAACGGTGGCGCGAGCTCGGCCGTTGATCTCGCCCCGGCCGAGACCGATCCCATGACTCGCAACCGCAGCCCGCTCCACCCGGTCGGCTCCCGGCTCGCCACCGCCTGGGACGCGGTCCAGTCGAGCCTGTGGTTCGTGCCGGGGCTGATGTCGCTCGCCGCCGGGGCCATCGGCCTCGTCCTGCTTCGCGTCGCGCTGCCCGAGGGAGACGACGCCTGGGGCCTGCTGAAGACGCCCGCCGCGTCCCCCTCGGACTTCGTGTCGACGCTCCTGTCCTCCATGATCACGATGGCGACGCTCGCCATCTCGATCACGATGGTCGTGCTCACGCTGGCGGCGAACCAGCTCGGCTTCCGGCTTATCCGCACCTTCATGAGCGATCGACGCACGCAGGTCGGGCTCGGGCTCTTCCTCGCCACCATCGTCTACCTGCTGATCGTGCTGAGGGGCCTGACTCCCGACGCGGCGGCGCGCGAGGCCGCGGCCGCGGTGACCGGGGCGACGGTGCTCGTGCTCGCCTCGGTGGCGATGCTGCTGTTCTACGTCCACCATCTCGCGCGCTCGATCGTGGCGGACACCCTGATCAACCGCGTCGGCGACCAGCTCGACGCGACGATCGAGCAGTTCCTGCCGGACCTCTCCCCGCAGCAGCGGCAGCATCCCCGTTCGATCGCGAAGCACGACGACGCCCGGCCGATCCACGGGCGCGCGAGCGGCTACGTCCAGGGGATCGACTACGGGCTTCTCGTGCACGCGGCAGGCGAGGCGGGGGGCGTCGTCGAGCTGGCCTACCGGCCCGGCCATCACGTCCTCGCGCGGGGCGTGCACGCCTGGGTGACGCCCCCGGACGCGCTGACCCCGGCGCTCGAGGATGCGTTCGCGCGGGCCGTGGTCGTGGGGCCGGAGCGCACGCCCGTCCAGGATCTCGAGTTCGCCTTCCGCCAGCTCGTCGAGATCGGCCTGCGCGCCCTCTCGCCGAGCCTCAACGACGCCTTCACCGGCATCGCGGTGATCAACCGGCTGGGGCGGTCGATCGCCACCGTGATGAGCCGCCCCTCCGCCGAGCGGGGCTTTCCCGACACGGACGGCGTCGTTCGGGTGATCTCCCCGGTCTCGACCTTCGAGGGGCTCGTCGACGTCGCCTTCCACCAGATCCGGCAGGCCGCGGCCGATCAGCCCGCGGTTCTGATGCACCTGCTCGAGACTCTCGCGCAGCTCGCGGAGATCGCCCGGGACCCCGATCGCAAGGCCGTCATCGCCGAGCACGTCGATCTCGCCACGGAGGCCGGGCGGCGCGCCGTCGCCGAGCCGCGCGACGTCGCCGCGATCGAGGCGCGGCGCGACGCCGCCCTGGCGGCGCTCACGCGCGACGAGCCGGTCTCCCACGAGGACGGCCTGCGCTGAGCTTGCGGCCCCGCTCGCGCGCGCCCATCTGAGGGACGTCGCATCCAATCACCGAAGGCTCCCCATGCTCGACGCGAAGAAGCTCCTCGACCAGGTCCTCGGCTCCGCCCGCGCGGGAGATCTCTCCGGGCTCGAGGCGCAGGCGCGCCGCATGCTCGGGCAAGGGGGCGGTTCCGCCGGCGCCGGCAGCGCGGGCGGCGGAACCGGAGACCTGCTCAAGGGCGGCCTCGCCGGCGGGGTCGTCGGGCTCCTGCTCGGCAGCAAGAAGGCGCGCAAGTTCGCCGGCAAGACCGCCGGCACGGCGCTGAAGATCGGCGGCGTCGCCGCGGTCGCGGGCCTCGCCTACGCCGCCTGGCGCAATCGTCAGGCTGCGATCGGGGCGCCCGTCGCGGAGCCCGCGGGCCACGGCGCCACGCACCTGATGCCGGCCGGCGGCGCGGCCCTGCTCGCGCCCCCCGCCGACAGCGGCTTCGCGCCCGCGAACGCGCCCGGCGGGGAGGAGGCGCTCGCCCGCGCCGTGCTCGTCGCCATGATCCAGGGCGCCAAGGCCGACGGCCACATCGACGGCGAGGAGCAGGCGCGCATCTTCGCGCACATCGAGCAGCTCGGCCTCGACGCGGAGGCGAAGGCCTTCGTCATGGACGAGCTCGCCGCCCCCCTCGACATCGACAAGGTGGTGCGCGCCGCACGCACGCCGGAGATGGCGACGGAGCTCTACGCCGCCTCGCTGCTCGCGATGGTCCCCGACCACCCGGCCGAGCGGGCCTATCTCGACATGCTCGCCGCGCGGCTCGAGCTCGACCGTGGGCTCGCCGCCGAGGTCGAGCGCGCCGTGATGGAGGCGACCTGACCGGCGCGGCGCGAACGGCCCCTCACGCGGGCGGCTCGACCACCCGGGCGACGATCCGGCGCACGATCGGCGCGAAGGTGAACACGCCCGGGAACGCCACCGCCCAGGCGAACAGCCAGCCGGTCGTCCACTTGAACACGAAATCGTCGAAGCCGACCGCGCGCACGGTCGCGATCCCCGAGACGATCAAGGACATGATCCCCGAGAGGAACAGCGCGAACAGGATCGGGGCGAAACGGGCGGGAAGCTTGCGCACGGGCGTATCCGACGAGGCGAGGCGGCCCGCTCCTGACGACCTCTCGCTCTTGCGCCGAGCGGCGCGGAGCGGCATGAGAGGGCCGTGCGGGCGCTTCGCTCATAGCCCGAGCGGAGCGCACGGCCAAGCCCGCGATGAAGCCCGCGATCGCGGCCCGCCGGGCCGCCCCGCGCACAGCGCAAGAGGCCTCACGTGACGCCCACCCTCCTCTATCTCGTCACCCCGATCGTCGAGGACCCCGCCGGCTTCGCGCCGACCCTGCGCGCGGCGATGCGCGACGGCACCGCCGCGGCCGTGCTGCTGCGCCTGCCGCTGCGCGAGGAGCGTCTCCTGATCAACCACGTCAAGGCGCTCGCGCCGATCGCCCAGGAGGCCGGGGCGGCGCTCGTCGTCGCGGTCGAGGGCCGTGGCGGCGCGGAGACGATGGCGATCGATCTCGGCCGCGTCGCCACCCGCGGCGGCGCGGACGGCGCCCACGCCCGCGATCTCGCCGAGGCGCGCTTCCTGCGCGAGCGGCTGGAGAGCGACCGCGTCGTCGGCGTCGGCGGGCTCAAGACACGTCACGACGCGATGACGGCGGGGGAGATCGGCGTCGACTACGTCCTCTTCGGCGAGCCGCGCGCCGACGGCTCGCTGCCGGCGCTCGAGACCGTGCTCGAGCGCGCCGCATGGTGGGCGGAGATCTTCGAGCCGCCCTGCGTCGCCTTCGCCCCGAGCCTCGACGCCGTGCCGGCGCTGGCGCGGACGGGCGCGGAGTTCGTTGCTCTCGGGGAGGCCGCCTTCGCCGACACGGCGGGTCCCGCCGACGCGCTGGCGCGGGCGCGGGCGATGCTCGACGCCGCGGACGCGGAGCGGGCGCGGCGCGCCGCGGAGGACGGCTCGTGAGGCGCGCGCGTCCGCTCATCGCGCCCAGCCTCGCGCTCGTCTTCGCGCTCGTCTTCGCGCTCCTGGCGACGCCGGCCGACGCCCAGGCGCCGGAGGCCTCCGAGCCAGAGGCGGCGCCCGCGCTCGCGGCACCCGACGGCGGGGTGGCTCCGGTCGAGCCGCCCCTCGTCACGGCACCCGCCGGGCGCGAGCCCGTCGAGACGAACGGCTTTCGCGACACGACGCTCGCCGCGCCGCCGCCGGTCGGCGCCGACGCCGACCCGGACGCCGACCTCGCCTACGGCGCCTTCCAGCGCGGCTACTATCTCACCGCCTTCCACCGCGCGACGCAGCGGCTCGAGCGCACGCCCGACGATGCCGCCGCGATGACGCTGCTCGGCGAGCTCCACGCCCAGGGGCTCGGCGTGCCGCAGGACGTCGCGCGCGCCGCCGACTGGTATCGGCTCGCCGCCCGCGAGGGAGACCCGAACGCGCTGTTCGCCCTCGCGATGATCGCCATCGAGGGCGAGGGCGTGCCGGCGGACGCGCGGGAGGGCCGTGCGCTGCTCGAGCGGGCCGCCGAGGCCGGCCACCCCCGAGCCGCGTACAACCTCGCCCTCCTCCTGCTCGGCTCGGAGGAGGATGCGGACCTCGCCCGGGCAGCAGGGCTGATGCGTCTCGCCGCCGAGGCCGACGTCGCCCCCGCGCAGCATGCCCTCGGCGTCCTCTACGCCGAGGGCCGCGGCGTCGAGGAGGACCCGATCGCGGCGGCCGCCTGGTTCTCCCGTGCCGCCCGCAACGGCGACGTCGCGGGCATGGTCGAGTACGCCATCGCGCTGTTCAACGGCGCGGGGCTCGCGCCCGACGAGGCCGAGGCGGCGCGCTGGTTCCGCGAGGCGGCCTTCCGCGGCAACGCGGTCGCCCAGAACCGCCTCGCGCGCCTCCACGCCCTGGGTCGCGGCGTCGCGCAGGACCCGGTCGAGGCCGCCGCCTGGCACCTGGCCGCCGCCGCGCAGGGCCTGGAGGACGCCTGGCTGGACGAGGCGCTGGCACGCCTCGGGCCCGACGAGCGCGCCGACGCGCTCGCGCTCGCCGAGAGCCGCCTCGCGCAGCCCTGACGAGGCCGCGCGCCAAGGCCGCGGGCCGGCCCGTCGGCGCAATCCGCGGTCTCCCCCCCGCAATTCCTTTCCAGATCGAGAAGAGCGATTAACCGCGTGTTTACCTTGACGGGGAAAAGTCGAGGCGTCGGCGCATGCCCGCAACCGTCCGTCAACTTCCGGCGGCCGCGGGCGGCGTCGGGGCAGGCGCGTCGGGGCGGCGCCGGGCCCGGCCGCGCATCCTTCGCACGGCGCACCGACGACACGCCCCGCGGCAATCCGGCCGGCCAACAGGACCGAGAGCGCGGCGATGCGGCAGAACGTTTCACAGTCCGCCCCCTGGGGCCTCGACGGTCTCGATCCCGAGGTGCGCGACGCGGCCCGCGAGGCGGCGCGACGGGCCGGGATGAGCCTCGACGAATGGCTCTCGGTCGCCATCGCCGATCGCGCGACGCGCGCCTACCAGGAGGCGCCGGTGCGCCGGCGCGCCAGCCAGCCGGCGCGCGAAACGCAGCCGGGCGGCGGCTGGGACGAGCTCGACGGCGTCGCCTCCCGGCTCGGGAAGATCACCCGTGGCGGCGCGAGCACCTCCGCCGCCGCACCGCAGGCGCGGGTCCAGGCCTCCACCCGCAACCTCGACCAGGTCATCGCCTCCCTCACCGCCGAGCAGGACCGCCGCGCCCGCGAGAGCGCGGCGAAGACCGCCGAGGCGCTCGATTCCGTCGCGCGGTGGATCGAGCGGGCCGAGGACCGCATGGCCGAGACGACGCGCTCCGTCGCCGAGCGCCAGGACCGCACCGCGACCGTTCTCGGCGAGGCGCTCGGCCTCATGACGCGGCGCCTCGACGACATCGACCGGCGCGTCGCCGAGGGTCACCAGCCCTCCATGAAGGCGGCGCTCGACGCCGTCGCCAAGGTCGAGAAGCACCTCGCCAACCTCGAGACCCGCCGCCGCGACGAGACGAGCGCGGCCCGCGATCGCGACGCCGCCCGCGAGGCGGCGATCGACGAGAAGATCGAGCGCGCCCTGCGCGGCTTCGAGGAGCGCATCGCCACCATTTCCGAGCGGATCGCCGAGACCGCGGCGCCCGAGCGCGGGCGCGGCCGCCGCGGCCTGTCCGTGCGCGACGAGCTCAAGGAGGCGGTCGCCGAGATCCGCTCGCGCCAGCAGGCGCTGGAGGACCCCGACGGCACCGCCGCCGCGCCCCCCGCGGCGCTCGCGGCCCGCTTCGCCCCGCGCGCCGAGGCGGCGCCGCGCGACGGCCGCTCGCACGCCGAGATCCTCGAGGGGCTGCGCGCCGACATCTCGAAGCTCGCCGGCCAGCTCGACAGCGTCCGCCCGCGCGACGAGGAGACCGCGCCCGCGGTGGAAGGCGTGCGCCAGGAGCTGGCGCAGCTGCGCGAGACGGTGTCGGGCCTCGCCACCCGCGGCGAGGTGGGGCAGCTCGAGGACATCCTGCGCACGCTCTCGCGCGAGACCGCGCAGGCGATGATCCAGGCCAAGCTCGGCAATACCGGGGCAGACGCGGCGGCGATGGGCGCGACGCTCTCGCGGCTGGAGGGCGAGGTGCGCCGGCTCTCCGACGAGGTCCAGCGCAACGCCCCCCACGGCCTCGTCCAGGCGGTGGAGACCATCTCCCACAAGGTCGACCTCATCGCCGACGCCGGGCTCGACCCGCAGACGGTGCAGGCGCTGATCGGCGAGGTGGCGGACCTGCGCGGGCTGCTCGGCGAGATCGCCGAGCCGAGCCGGGTGGGCGATCTCGCCGAGCAGGTCGCCGAGCTGTCGCGCCAGGTCGAGCGCGTCGGGCGTTCGCAGGTCGACCCGCTCGAGTTCGCCGGCATGCGTGCGGCGGTGGAGGACATCCGCGAGCACCTCGCCACGCCGCGCCCGCAGACCGACGAGGCCGCGCTCGGCGCGCTCGGCTCGCGTATCGACACGCTGGGCGAGAAGCTCGAGGCCGTGACCGGCCTGCTCTCGCGGGCGGACACCGGCGCGCTGGCGCGCCAGATCGACGGCCTCGCCGCCTCCGCCGCGAAGCTCGAGGCCGTCGGCACGGGCGCCGCGACGGTCGATCTCGGGCCGCTCTCGAGCCAGATCGAGGCGCTCGGCGCGCGGCTCGACGCGCTCTCGGGGCAGCCGGCTCAGGTCGACGTCTCGCCGGTGGCGCAGCAGATCGAGATGCTCGAGAAGAGGCTCGGCGCCCGCCAGGAGGCGCTCGCGCCGGCCGCGCTGGTGGCGCGGCTCGACGTCATGGCCGAGAAGCTCGACGCCCTGCGCGAGGCGCCCCGCCCGGAGCCGTCGCTCGACCTCGACGGGCTGATGCGCCGGCTCGACCGGATCGACGAGCGCCTCGCCGCACCGGGCGACGACGAGCGGCTGAAGCCGCTGGAGGCCATGCTCGCCGGCCTCGCCGCGAAGCTCGAGGAGCCCCAGCGCGAGGGCTCGGACGGTCTCGAGGCGCTGGAGCGGCAGATCACGCAGATCGCTTCGCGCCTGGAGCGCGAGCGCGATCCCGACCCGGCGCTCGCGGCGCTCGAGCGCTCGATGGGCGACCTGATGGCCCAGGTCGCAGGCTTGGAGGAGGGCCTGCGCGAGGGTGCGCCCGCCGCCGGCAAGGGCTCCTCGAAGGACGACGCCTTCGCCGATCTCGCCCGCACCATCGAGAGCCTCAGGGCCTCGCAGGCGGAAGCCGACCGGCGCAGCCGCGACACGCTCTCCGCGGTCCACGGCACGCTGGAGGCGCTCGTTGGTCGCCTGACCTCGCTCGAGGCGGGCGGTGCGCGCGACAAGGACGGGCGCCGCCAGAAGCCGGCGGATACGCCGGCCGCACGCAAGCCGGCGGCCGCGCCCGTGCTCGACAAGGAGGCCACCCCCACGCCCGCCGCCGAGGCGCCCGCCCCGGCGCGCGAGGAGCCCGCGATGCCGCGGGGCTTCGACATCTCCGCCTTCCGCGCCGCGGCCCCGCGCACGCCGCAGCCGGAGCCGCAGGCGCCGGTGCTCGACACCGCCGCCGCCGCGCTCCTCTCCGAGGCGGACGCGCCCGCCGCCACCTCGTCCGTCGACGAGATCCTGCTCGAGCCCGGCTCCGGCCGGCCGCTGCCGGGCAAGGGCCGGCGCACGCAGGCGCCCGCCGCCGGCGACGAGCCGGACGCCGGCGACATCAAGGCGAGCTTCATCGCCGCCGCCCGCCGCGCCGCGCAATCCGCTGCGGCGGAAGCGGCCGCGGCGCGCAGCGAGGCGCCCGAGGTCGACGCCGACGGCGCCTCCCCCGCGAGCCTCGCCGGACGCATGAAGCGCGTCCTGGCGCGCCGCCGCAAGCCACTCCTGCTCGGCCTCGCCGCGATCGTGCTCGCGCTCGGCGCGCTCCAGGTCTCGTCCATGCTCCAGCGCGGCGGCGACGGTCCGGTCGCGAGCGTCGCACCGCCGGCGCAGGTCGCGACGGAATCCCCCGCCCCGCTCGCGGCGCCCGCGCCGATCGACGCCCCCGCGATGGTGGTCGCGCCCGAGGCCGACGCGCCTGCGGCGCCCGCCGCGGACCCGACGACGACGCAGACGATTCCCGCCGCCGACGCCGCGCGGGTGCCGAGCTTCATGGGCCTGCCGGCGGCGCCGCTGTCGAACGGCATTCCCGCCGGCGACCTCGTCATGACCGCACCGACCTCCGCCGACGCGGCGCGGGAGATCATGCTTCCGCCGCGCCGCGACGAGGCGACCGCCTTCGCCGCGCGCATCGTCCCGCCGACCGCGACCGACGCGGCCGCGGCCGCGACGCCGATCCCGACCGGCCCGGTCTCGCCCCTCGTCGCCGGCCTCGTCATCCCCGACACCGTGGCCTCGGTGCGGCTGCGCGAGGCCGCCCGCGCCGGCGACGAGACGGCCGTGTTCGAGCTCGCCGCGCGGCTCTCCGACGGGCGCGACGCGCCGCGCGACCCGGCGCTGGCCGCCACGCTGTTCGAGCGCCTCGCCGAGCAGGGCGTCGTGCCGGCGCAGTACCGGATCGGCCAGATCCACGACAAGGGCGTCGGCGTGGCGCGCGATCCCGCCGCCGCCGAGATGTGGTACCGCCGCGCGGCGGAGAGCGGCAACGTCACCGCCATGCACAACCTCGCCGTCCTCCTCGCCGAGGGCGCGGTCGGCGGCGCGCCGGACTACACGGGCGCCATCGGCTGGTTCCGCCGGGCGGCGGAGCATGGCGTGCGCGACAGCCAGTACAACCTCGCGGTCCTCCTCGCCCGGGGGCTCGGCGCGCCGCAGGACCTGCCGGCCTCCTACACCTGGTTCGCCATCGCCGCCGCGCAGGGCGACGGGGACGCGGCCGCGCGCAAGGACGAGCTCGCGCAGCGCCTCGACGAGCCCGCGCGCGTGCTCGCCCAGTCCGCCGCCGACGCCTGGCGGCCGCAGACGCCCGATTCGCGCGCGAACGAGGTTGCCTTGCCGGCGCATGGGTGGAACGATCGCTCGGCCGGCCTGCCGGTGCGTCGTTCCGTAGCGTGACCGACCGATGTCCGTGGCGACTGCAGCCATACGGCGGTCATAGGCGCGGGGCAGGAAGGGTTCGCGGCCGTCGGCCGCCCGCATCGCGTCACAAGCCGGGGCCACGGCCCCGGTCCGAGGAACCGTAACCGTGTCGATCTACCTGCCCGTCGCCGAGCTCACGGTGAGCCTCTTCATGATCCTGGGGCTCGGTGCCGCGGTCGGCTTCATCTCGGGGCTGTTCGGAATCGGCGGCGGCTTCCTGATGACGCCGCTCCTGATCTTCCTCGGCATCCCGCCGGCGGTCGCCGTCGCGACCCAGACCGCGCAGATCGTCGCCTCGTCGACCACGAGCGGCCTCGCGGCGCTGCGCCGGCGTGCGCTCGACCTCAAGCTCGGGGTCGTCCTCGTCCTGGGCGGTCTCGTCGGCACCGCGCTCGGCGTCTGGCTGTTCGCGGCCGCGCGACGCGCGGGCCAGCTCGATCTGCTGATCGTCGTCTCCTACGTGACGCTGTTCACGGTCGTCGGCTCGCTGATGCTGCGCGAGAGCATCCGGGAGTTCCTTCAGTCGCGCAAGGGCAAGCCCCGCCCGCGTCGGCGCGCGGGCGAGCACCCGGCCTATCTCGGCCTGCCGCTACGCATGCGCTTCCATCGCTCGAAGCTCTACGCGAGCGTGATCCCGCTGTGGGGGATCGCGATGTTCATCGGCTTCGCCGGCGCGATGCTCGGTATCGGCGGCGGCTTCATCCTGGTGCCGGCGCTGCTCTATCTCTTCCGCGTGCCGACGAACATCGTCGTCGGCACCTCGCAGTTCCAGATCCTGTGCACGACGCTCGCCGCGCTCGTGCTACACGCGGTCGCGAACCAGGCCGTCGATCTCGTGCTGGCGCTGATGCTGATCGTCGGCGGCGTCTTCGGCGCGCAGTTCGGGGCGCGGGCGAGCACGCATCTTCGCGCGGACGTCTTCCGCTTCCTGCTCGCGCTGCTGATCCTCGGCGTCGGCCTGCGCTTCGCCGTCGAGCTCGTGCTCGCGCCCGAAGAGCCGTTCTCGCTCTCGATCACGCAGATCGGCGGCGGGGAGTGACGACGATGCGCACGGCTCGCCTCCCCCGCCTCGCGACCCTCGCGCTCCTCGCCGGCCTGCTCGCGCCGCTCGCCGCGCACGCCGAATCGCTCGTCACCTCGCTGTCGAGCCACCAGGTCGCCATCACCTCGAACTACGCCGGGTCGCAGGTGGTGCTGTTCGGCGCCATCCGCCGCGACGCGCAGACCATCTCGCGCACCGGTCCCTACGAGGCCGCCGTCGTCGTGCGCGGCCCGCTGCAGACCGTCACCGTGCGCCTGCGCGAGGAGATGGGTGTCGTGTGGATCAACGGCGAGCAGCAGAAGTTCGCCAACGTCCCGGCCTTCTACGCCGCCCTGACCTCCGCGCCGCTCGACGACATCGCCGCGCCCGCGCTGCGCGACCGCCTCGCGATCGGCCTCGACGGGCTCGTGCGCCACGTGGGCGAGACGGTCGAGCGGGACGGGCGCGAGGCGGTCTTCCGCGAGGCGCTGGTGCGGCTCAAGCGGAACCTCGGCCTCTACGTCGCGGCCGAGCGCGGCGTCGCCTTCGTGACGCCCGAGATCTTCCGCGCCGCGATCGTGCTGCCCGCGGACGCGCCGCCGGGAAACTACGAGGTCGACGTGATGCTGTTCTCCGGCGGCGCGATGCTCGCCCGCGACCGGACGAACTTCGAGCTCGTCAAGATCGGCTTCGAGCAGCGCATCGCGGCGCTGGCCGAGGAGGAATCGCTCCTCTACGGGCTGGGCACCGCGGGCACGGCGGTGTTCCTCGGCTGGCTGGCGAGCGTCGTCTTCCGGCGCGACTGAGCGCGGGCGCCTCCCGCGTTAAGGCGGTCGCAATGCGTCGGTGCCACGCTCGGAGAATGTCCCGCGCCGCCTCCACCCTCCGCGCACCGACCCGAGAGCCCCTCGCGGGGCCGCCGCCGGCGTTCCCCGCGGGTGCGGTCCGCGACCTCGCGCTCGCCGACGTGCTCGGCGCGCTCTCGCACGCGCTCGACATCACCGAGGGCCAGCCGCCCGGGCACGCGCTGCGCTGCGCCTTCGTCGCGCACGCGATCGGGCGTGCGCTCGGCCTCGAGGACGAGGCGCTCGGCGCGCTGTTCTACGCCGTGCTGCTCAAGGACCTCGGCTGCTCGTCGAACGCCGCGCGGATCTGCGCGCTCTATCTCGCGGACGACCGCACCTTCAAGCACGACTACAAGCTCGTCGGCGACAGCCTGCCCCAGGCGCTGCGCTTCGTCCTCGATCACACCGGGCTCGGCAGCGGCCTCGCGGCCCGCTTCTCCGCGGTGATCGAGGTCGTGCGCAACGGCGGCGAGATCGCCCGTGAGCTGATCGAGACGCGCTGCGAGCGCGGCGCCTCGATCGCGCGGGCCATGGGCTTCTCCGAGACGGTGGCGGCGGGCATCCGCGATCTCGACGAGCACTGGAACGGCGGCGGGCGCCCACGCGGGCTCTGCGGCGAGGCGATCGCGCTGCCGGCGCGGGTCGCGCTCCTCGCCCAGGTGGTGGACGTCTTCCGCAGCGCCCGCGGCCCAGCGGCGGCCCTCGCCGAGGTGCGCGGGCGCGCCGGCACCTGGTTCGACCCGCGGATCGTCGAGACCTTCGCGGACGTGGCCTCGGCGCCGGGCTTCTGGGAGGCGCTCACCGATCCCGGGCTCGAGGCCGCCGTGCTGTCGCTGCCGCCGGCCCGCGACGTGCGCCGGCTCGACGAGGAGGGGCTCGACCGCATCGCCAACGCCTTCGCCCAGGTGGTCGACGCCAAGAGCCCCTACACGGCTGGCCATTCCGAGCGCGTGGCCTTCTACGCCGGGCTGATCGCCGAGGAGCTCGGCCTCGAGGCGCCCCGCCGCACCTGGCTCGGCCGCGCCGCGCTCCTGCACGACATCGGCAAGCTCGGCGTCTCGAACGCGATCCTCGACAAGCCCGGCAAGCTCGACGACGCGGAGTGGGTGGCGATGCGCAACCAC
Source organism: Salinarimonas sp. NSM (assembly GCF_052380005.1). Classification (NCBI taxonomy): domain Bacteria; kingdom Pseudomonadati; phylum Pseudomonadota; class Alphaproteobacteria; order Hyphomicrobiales; family Salinarimonadaceae; genus Salinarimonas; species Salinarimonas sp. NSM. The sequence continues at coordinate 27,027 of NZ_JBQTCJ010000020.1, read as the reverse complement.
GCCCGCGACAGCGAGATCATCCTATCGCGCATCGGCGCGTTCGGCGGCCTCGCCCGGATCGCCGGCGCGCATCACGAGCGGCTCGACGGCAAGGGCTATCCCTACGGCCTCGGGGCCGAGGACATCGGGCTCGACACCCGCATCCTTTCCGTCGCCGACGTCTTCGACGCGCTCACCGCCGATCGTCCCTACCGCGCCGGCATGCCGGTGGCGAAGGCCTTCGGGATCCTCCACGGGGACACCGGCACGGCGCTCGACGGCGATTGCGTCGAAGCCCTGGCACGGGCGATCGCGCGCCGTTGAGCTTGCAAGCGTGGCGCTCGGCGCTATGTCTTCGAGGCCGTATCCCCCCGACTTCGCCCGACCCGTCTCTCCCGCCGCGAGCCGCCAGCGCATGAAAGCCGACGCGTCCATCCCGCCCGTCCCGCTCGTCCTGGGGCTCTCGGGGCTGATTCCCTTCTACGTGCCGGCCGTGGCGCTCCTCGCGGGTCTCGATCTCGGCGGCGACCCGGCCTTCCTCGCGCTCGCGCTCGCGGCATACGGCGCGCTCATCCTGTCCTTCCTGGGCGGGATCCGCTGGGGCATCGCGGTCGCGATGGAGGAGCAGGACGCCGCCCGGCGCGGCTACGTCATCGCGGTCGTCCCCTCGCTCCTCGCCTTCGCCGCGCTCGCCCTGCCGCCGGAGGCGCGGCTGTGGACCCTCTGCGGCCTGCACGTCGCGCTCGGCCTCCTCGACTACGGCCTCGTCTGCCGCGAGGAAGCGCCGGAATGGTTCGGGCGCCTGCGCCTCGTCCTCTCCGGCGGCGCGGCGCTGGCGCTGGCACTCGGCGCGATCGGGTTCTGACGCGCTCCCGGTGACGGGCGGCGGAGTCGCCTCAGCGTCCGAGGTCGGCTTCCGCCTTCGCCACCTCCCGCTTCACCCTCAGGAACGTGTCGGGCGTCACCGAGATCGTGTCGATCCCCTCCTCGACGAGGAAGCGTGCGAAATCCGGGTGGTCGCTCGGCGCCTGCCCGCAGATGCCGGTGTGGGTGCCGCTCTTCTTGGCCGCGACGAGCAGATCCGAGATGAAGCTCTTCACGGCCTCGTGGCGCTCGTCGAAGAGCGAGGCGAGGCGGTCGGAGTCGCGGTCGACGCCGAGCACGAGCTGGGTGAGGTCGTTCGAGCCGATCGAGAACCCGTCGAAGCGCTCGGCGAAGCGGTGGGCGAGGCGCACGTTAGAGGGCAGCTCGGCCATGACGTAGACCTCGAGCCCGCTCTCGCCGCGGCGAAGGCCGTTCTTCGCCATCTCGTCGAGCACCTTGTCCGCCTCCTCGGGCGTGCGGCAGAAGGGGATCATCATGACGATGTTCGTCATGCCGATCTCGTCGCGCGCCCGCTTCACCGCCCGGCACTCGAGGGCGAAGCCCTCGCGGTAGTCCGGATGGTAGTAGCGGCTCGCCCCGCGCCAGCCGATCATCGGGTTCTCCTCCTTGGGCTCGAACCCCCGGCCGCCCAGCAGCTCCGCGTACTCGTTCGTCTTGAAGTCGCTCATGCGCAGCACGACGGGCTTGGGATAGTGCGCCGCCGCGATGCGGGCGACGCCGCGCGCGAGCACGTCGACGAAGAACTCCTCGCGCGAGGCGTAGCCGCGGGTGAGGTCGTCGATCTCCCGGCGCACGGCCGCATCCTCCACCCGGTTGTAGCGCACGAGCGCCATCGGGTGGACCTTGATGTGGTTGGAGACGATGAACTCCATGCGCGCGAGCCCGACGCCGTCCGTCGGCAGGCGCCACCAGCGGAAGGCGGCGGACGGGTTGGCGAGGTTGATCATCACCTTCGTCTTGGTGGCGGGGATCTCGGAGAGGTCGGTCTCCTCCACCGAGAAGTCGGCGATGCCCGCGTAGACGCGGCCCTCGTCGCCCTCCGCGCAGGAGACCGTGATCTCCATGCCGTTCTCGAGCACCCGCGTGCCGATCTCGGTGCCGACGATGGCGGGAAGCCCCAGCTCGCGCGAGACGATCGCCGCGTGGCTCGTGCGCCCGCCGTGGTCGGTGACGATGGCGGCGGCCTTCTTCATGATCGGCACCCAGTCGGGATCGGTCATGGTGGTGACGAGCACGGCGCCGGGCTCGAACTTCTCGATGTCCTCGGGCGTGTCGAGCTTGCAGACGCGGCCCGCGCCGATGGCGTCGCCGACCGCGAGGCCCTCGACCAGGAGCTTCCCCTTGCTCTTCAGCGCATACGACTTGAGCTGCCCCGCCTCGCGGCGCGACTGCACGGTCTCCGGCCGGGCCTGGACGATGAACAGCTCGCCCGTCTCGCCGTCCTTGGCCCATTCCATGTCCATGGGCTGGCCGTAGTGCGTCTCGATCGCGGTCGCCCAGCGAGCGAGCTGCATCACCTCCGCGTCGTCCAGCGTGAAGCGCCGGCGCTCGTCCTCGGACGTGTCGACGGTGCGCGTCGGGAACTTCGCGCCGGGCGGGGAGAACACCATCTTGCGGCTCTTGGCGCCGCGCGCCTTCTCGACGATCGGCGTCAGCCCCGGCGTCTCCAGGAGCGGCTTGAAGACCTGGAACTCGTCGGGCTCGACGATGCCCTGCACCACGGTCTCGCCGAGCCCCCAGGCGCCGGTGATCAGCACGGAGCGGTCGAAGCCGGTCTCGGTGTCGATGGAGAACATCACGCCCGAAGAGGCGATGTCGGAGCGCACCATGCGCTGGACGCCCACCGAGAGCGCGACCTTCATGTGGTCGAAGCCGTGGTTCTCGCGATAGGCGATCGCCCGGTCGGTGAAGAGCGAGGCGTAGCAGCGCCGGCAGGCGTCGAGGAGCGCGTTGTTGCCCTCGATGTTGAGGAAGGTCTCGAGCTGCCCGGCGAAGCTCGCCTCCGGCAGGTCCTCGGCGGTGGCCGAGGAGCGCACCGCGACCTTCGCCTTCCTGCCGTCCGTGCTCATCTCGGCATAGGCGGCGAGGATCGCGTCGCGCAGGTCGTCGGGGAAGTGGGCCTCGAGCAGCAGCCCGCGCACCCGCTCGCCGACGGCGTGGAGGTTCGAGAGATCGCTCTTCAGCCCGCCGATCGCCTCGGTGATCACCGACCCGAGGCCGTTGGCCTCGACGTAGCGCCAATAGGCGGCAGCGGTAGTGGCGAAGCCGCCCGGCACCCGGATGCCCTGCGCGGCGAGATTGCCGATCATCTCGCCGAGCGAGGAATTCTTGCCGCCTACGAGCGCGCCCTCGCCTCTCGTCAGGTCCGAGAGGGGCAGCACCAGTTCCTTGTCCTTGCTCATCCGGGGTCTCCCTGTGGCGTGTTCGTGGTCGGGATCGGCCCCCGTCCTTCGACGGCGCGGGCCTGCTGCGCGTCGCGGACCGGCACGGCGACGTCGGGCCGGCCCTCCCGGACGAGCCCGAAGGTGAAGCTCTGGCCCGGGCTGATCTCGCGGGCGTGCCCGCGATAGGCGATCGAGACGGGCGGCGCCGACATCGTGCGGCTCGACACCGTGAGCGTGTCCTGCGTGATGGCGAGGTCGAGGATCTGGCGGCGGAAGCGCACCGTCGTCTCGAGCCGCGTCACCTCCTCGGGCAGGCGCGGATCGAGCACGAGCGTGCTCGCCCGCATCCCGATCCCCGTGTAGCAACGCTGGACGAGGTCGACGGTGCCCGCCATCGCGCCGAGATGGATGCCCTCCTTGGTCGTCCCGCCCTGGACGTCGGCGATGTCCGAATCGAGCGCCTCGAGCGCGAGCCGCCATGACGCCTTGCGGTCGGAGCGGGCGAGCACCCAGGCGTGGGTGACGAAGGACAGGGTCGAGCCGTGCGAGACCCGTGCGAGGTAGTAGTCGATCGTGCCGAGGATCTGCGCCGAGGAGAAGGCGTAGCCCAGCCGGTCGAGGATCTCGCGGATCTCCTCGCGGCTGAACAGGTAGAAGATCATCAGGACGTCGGCCTGCTTGGAGACCTTGTAGGCGTTCGGGTCCTCGCCCTCCGCCTCGAGGATGCGGTCGAGCCGCTGCAGGCTCGGCCAGCGCGCCTGGTAGCCGGCCCAGTCGAACTCCTTCAGCGCCCCGTAGCCGTCGAACTGCGAGATCACCCCGTCGTGGAAAGGGATGACGAGGCCCCGCGAGATCGCGTCCCAGCGGGCGATCTCCTCGGGCGAGATCGCGAGCGTCTCGCACAGGCGCCTGCGGTTGTCGTCCGGCAGGAGGTCGAGGACGTCGCTCGCGCGGGTGAGCAGCCAGGCCACCATGAAGTTCGTGTAGGCGTTGTCGTCGAGCCCGCCCGCGGTGGTGGCGTCGCGGCCGGGATAGCCGTCGTGGAACTCGTCGGGGCCCATCACGCCGCGAATGGAGAAGCGGCCGTCCTCGCGCCGCTCGGCGAGGCTCGACCAGAAGCGGACGATCTCCAGGAACAGCTCGGCGCCGTAGTCGCGCAGGAACTCGCGATCGTCGGTCGCCTCGTAGTATTGCCAGACATTGTAGGCGACGGCCGCGCCGATGTGGCGCTGCCGCCAAGAATTGTCCGGGAGCCAGCGGCCGGACAGGGGGTTCAGGTGGACGGTCTGCGTCTCCTCGCGTCCGTTCGAGCCGCTCATCCAGGGAAACATCGCGCCGGCGAGCCCCTCGGCGCGCGCGGCGCGGCGCGCCTCGCCGAGGCGCCGCCAGCGGTAGCGCAGCAGCGCCCGGGTCAGCACCGGCAGCCGCAGCGTGAGGAACGGGAAGATGAACAGCTCGTCCCACATGATGTGGCCGCGATAGGCCTCGCCGTGCCAGCCGCGGGGCGGGACGCCGACGTCCAGGTCGACGGAATGCGGCGAGGCCGTCTGCAGCAGGTGGAAGACGTGGAGCCTCAACTTGAGCTGCGCACCGCCGTCCTGCGCGCTCTCGACGCGGATGTCCGCCTCCTCCCACAGGTGCCGCCAGGCGAGGGCGTGCGCCGCCCGGGCGGCGTCGAAGGAGGCGACCATGGCGACGCGCCGGCAGGCCTCGTGCAGGGGCTCGGCGACGGCGTGATCGTGCGAGCTGAAATAGGCGGCGATCTTCTCGACGCGCAAGGAGCGACCCGCCTCGGCTTCGATCTCGAGCTCCTGCCAGGCGGATTCGGCGAGCGCCTCCCGGCGGTCCGAGAGGATCCGCGCGCCGTGCGTCTCGACCGCGAGGCGCTGGGCCAGCGCCACCTCGCGGCGCGCCTGCACGAAGCGCGTGCGCAGCGCGACGATGCCGTCCTCGCCGCAGGTCGTCTCCGGCGGGGCGAGGTGGCGACCGTCGAGCGCGCGGTAGCGCGTCACGCCCCGGTTGGTGACCCCGCCGTCGACGCCCGCGCGCAGGCCGAGCCGCCCCGACCAGTTCTCCGGCGTCAGCGTCAGCGCCAGCGCGCACACGTGCGGATCGTGCATCGAGACGAGCCGCTCCTCCTCCCAGCGGGTGATCCGCCCCGCCGCGTCGCGCAGCCGGAAACCGCGCCGCAGCACGCCGTCCTTCAGCGAGAGCTCCTGCGCGTAGTCGAGCCGCTCGTAGTCCCCCGCGTGGAGCCAGGGCCCGTCCTCGGCGCGCAGGTGCAGCGGCAGCCAGCTCGGCAGGTTGACGAGGTCCTCGTTCTCGATGTCCCGATCGCCGACCCGGGTCGTCAGCCGGTCGTATCCGCCGGCGAGGTAGGTGCCCGGATAGTGCACGTCGTCCGCGCGGGCGTCGGCCGCGGCCGCGCGGGAGACGAGGTAGCCGTTGCCGAGCGCGCACAGCACCTCGCGCAGTCCCTCGGCGCCGGGGTCGAAGCCGTCGTATCCGAGTGTCCACTCGCCGGTCATGTGCTCCCTCGCGTCGCCGTCGCGGGCGCAAGCCCGGCGCGGCCCTCGGCACGGCTCTGGATGACGATGCGGCACAATAGCGTGCGTAACGCGCCTGTAGCTCCGGCTGGACCCGGATGGGGGTTGCTACGGAGGGCGAAAACGGCTCCGTTTCCGCTGGTTTCTCCGCCGACCGGACGAGCGGCCTCCTGCTCGCGCCGCCTCTCGCGGCTTCGTGCGCCGCAGCGTCAACCAAGTGGAACCCCGCGGCGGCCCGGCCATTGGCTCCGCACACGCGCGGGGAGGATGCGGCCATGGCTGGGCAGGGTGCGATCGACGAACAGGCGGCGGGCTTGCAGCCGAAGCGCCGCGATCTCCTCAAGGGCCTGGCCCTCGCGCCGGCGGCCGCGGCGGCCCCTCTCCTGGGCGGTGCCGAGGCGGCGCAGGCGCTGAACGCGCGCGCGGAGCAGCGCGAGCCGCGCTACCGCGAGACCGAGCACGTGCTGACCTACTACCGCACCAACGCGCGCTGAGGAGGGCGGCCGTCATGCTGATGCGCAAGCGCGATCGTCACGCCCGCCACGCGAACGGCCGCACCGCCGCGCCGATCCCCGGGACCGAGCGCCGGGCGCTCGACCGCCGCGACTTCCTCAAGGCGTCGGGCCTTTCCGCGGCCGGGATCGGCGCCCTCGCCGCGCTGCCGAGGGAGGGCCTGATCCGCCCCTCGCAGGCGGCGACCGAGATCCCCGGCGGGCCGCCGATCGAGATCCGCAAGTCGATCTGCACGCATTGCTCGGTCGGCTGCACGGTCCGCGCGGAGGTACAGAACGGCGTCTGGGTCGGCCAGGAGCCGGCCTTCGAGAGCCCGATCAACCTCGGCACCCACTGCGCCAAAGGCGCGTCCGTGCGCGAGATCGGCCACGGAGACCGGCGCATCAAGTACCCGTTGAAGCGCACCGGCGGGCGATGGGTGCGGGTCTCCTGGGAGCAGGCGATCGAGGAGATCGGCGACAAGCTCCTGGCGCTGCGCGACGAGAGCGGGCCCGACAGCGTGTTCTGGCTCGGCTCGGCCAAGTTCTCCAACGAGAACGCCTACCTCTTCCGCAAGCTCGCAGCCTTCTGGGGCACGAACTCCGTCGACCATCAGGCCCGCATCTGCCACTCGACCACCGTCGCCGGCGTCGCCAACTCCGTCGGCTACGGCGCGATGACGAACTCCTTCAACGACATCACGAACTCCAGGTGCATCATGATCATGGGCGGCAACCCGGCCGAGGCCCATCCGATCTCGATGCAGCACATCCTGCTCGGCAAGGAGCGCAACCGGGCGCGGATGATCGTCGTCGACCCGCGCTTCACCCGCACCGCCGCCCACGCCACCGACTACGTGCGCCTGCGCCCGGGCACCGACATCCCCGTGATCTGGGGCGTGCTCTGGCACATCTTCGAGAACGGCTGGGAGGACGAGGAATACATCCGCACCCGCGTCTACGGCATGGACGAGGTCCGCGCCGAGGTCGCCCGCTGGACGCCCGACGAGGTCGAGCGCGTGTCGGGGGTGCCCGGCGAGCAATTGCGCCACATCGCCTGGCTGATGAGCCACGAGAAGCCCTCGACGCTGATCTGGTGCATGGGCGCCACCCAGAAGACGGTGGGCACCGCCAACGTGCGCGCCTACACCATCCTCCAGCTGGCGCTCGGCAACATCGGCGTCTCGGGTGGGGGCGCGAACATCTTCCGCGGCCATTCCAACGTCCAGGGCGCCACCGACCTCGGCCTCGACGTGACCACGCTCCCGGCCTACTACGGCCTGCAGGAGAGCTCCTGGCGCCACTGGTGTCGCGTCTGGGACGTCGACTACGACTGGATGGTCTCGCGCTTCCATTCCAAGGAGCTGATGGAGACCAAGGGCATCCCCTCGACCCGCTGGTTCGACGCGGTGAACTACCCCGCGGAGGACGTGCAGCAGCCCGGCAAGGTGCGCGGCATGATGGTCTTCGGCCACGGCGGCAACACCGTCGTGCGCATGCCGGAGGCAGTGGAGGGCATCGACAACCTCGACCTCCTCGTCGTCTGCGACCCGCATCCGACGACGTTCGCCGTGCTCGGCTCGCGCCAGGAGAACACCTATCTCCTGCCGGCGGCGACCCAGTTCGAGATCCGCGGCACGCGCACGGCGTCGAACCGCTCGCTGCAATGGGCCGACGAGGTCATCCCGCCGATCTTCGAGTCGAAGGGCGACCACGAGACGATGTATCGCCTCGCGACGAAGCTCGGCTTCGCCGACGAGATGTTCAAGCACATCGCCATCGAGGAAGGTGGCATCCCCTCGATCGAGGACATCCTGCGCGAGATAAACCGCGGCACCTGGTCGATCGGCTACACCGGCCAGTCGCCGGAGCGGCTGAAGCAGCACATGGAGTACCAGCACCTGTTCGACCCCGAGACCCTGCGGGCGAGCGAGGGACCGGTCGCCGGCGAGGTCTACGGCCTGCCCTGGCCCTGCTGGGGGCCGCCCGAGCAGAAGCATCCCGGCACGCCGATCCTCTACGACCTCAGCGTCCCGGTGGCGCAGGGTGGCGGCGGCTTCCGCGCCCGCTTCGGCGTCGAGCGCGAGGGCGTGTCCCTGCTGGCCGACGGCGTCTCGACGCCTGGCTCCGACCTCGATGACGGCTATCCCGAGTTCACCATGGCGGTGCTCCAGCGGCTCGGCTGGGACGGTGAGCTGACCGAGACCGAGCGCGCGGTGATCGAGCGCATCGGCGGCGACAAGGTCGAGGAAGTGTCCTGGACGACCGACCTCTCGGGCGGCATCCAGCGGGTCGCCATCGCCCACGGCTGCTCGCCCTACGGCAATTCCAAGGCTCGGGCGCTCGCCTGGAACCTGCCGGACCCGGTGCCGATGCACCACGAGCCGATCTACACGCCCCGTCCGGACCTGCTGGCGCAGTACCCGACGCTGCCGGACCGGATCGACTTCCGCTTGCCGACGATCAACCTGACGGTCCAGATGCGCGCCGCCGAGCTCGGCATCGCGCGCGACTTCCCGTTCATCCTGACCTCCGGCCGGCTCGTCGAGTACGAGGGCGGCGGCGAGGAGACGCGCTCCAACAAGTGGCTCGCCGAGCTCCAGCAGGAGGCCTTCATCGAGATCAACCCGGCGGACGCGACCCGGCTCGGCATCGAGAACGGCCGCATGGTCTGGATGCACGGGCCGGAGAACAGCGCGCGCGTCATCGCCCGCGCCATGGTCACCGAGCGCGTCTCGGAGGGCGTGCTGTTCATGCCCTTCCACTTCGGCGGGATCTACATGGGCGACGACCTGCGGGGGCAGTACCCCACCGGCACCGACCCGTATGTCCTCGGCGAGAGCGTCAACACCGTCACCACCTACGGCTACGACCCCGTCACCGCCATGCAGGAGACGAAGGTGACGCTCGCCCGCATCGTCCCGGCCTGAGGAGGCGCGCTTATGGCCCGCATGAAGTTCATCTGCGACGCGGAACGCTGCATCGAGTGCAATGCCTGCGTCTCGGTGTGCAAGAACGAGCACGAGGTGCCTTGGGGCATGACCCGCCGGCGCGTCGTGACGCTGAACGACGGCCGTCCCGGCGAGGCCTCGATCTCGATGGCGTGCATGCACTGCACGGATGCGCCCTGCGCCAGCGTCTGCCCGGTCGACTGCTTCCTGCAGACCTACGACGGCATCGTGCTGCACTCGAAGGAGGTCTGCATCGGCTGCGGCTACTGCTTCTACGCCTGCCCCTTCGGCGCGCCGCAATACCCCAAGACCACGGCCTTCGGCTCGCGCGGCAAGATGGACAAGTGCACCTACTGCGCCGGCGGGCCGCAGGACGGCACGAACGAGATCGACAGCTTCGCAGTCTACGGCCGCAACCGGCTCGCCGAGGGCAAGCTGCCGATCTGTGCGGAGGTCTGCTCGACCAAGGCGCTGCTCGCCGGAGACGGCGCGATCATCGCCGAGATCTACCGCGAGCGCGTCCTGCGCCGCGGCTACGGCTCGGCCGCCTGGGGCTGGGCCACCGCCTACCAGGACAGCCCGACGGTGCTCTCGGAGGGCAGCGGCGAATGGCCGACGACGATGGCCACCGAGTCGACGAGGACGCCATGAGACGCACGACGCGCTCGCCATCCCCGTCCGCGGCGCACGGGCTCCTCGCCCGCCTCGCGGGCGTGCTCCTCCTCGCCGCTCTCCTCCTCGCGCCCGTCCTCGGCGCGGCGCAGGAGGGCGAGCCGCAGCCGGAGGCCTTCCCCGCCGAGCGCGGCGTCTACCTCAATCCGGAGCGCGCGCCCACGGGCGACCTCGACACCCTCCTGCGCACGCTCAGCGACCGCGAGATGCCCGAGGAGCGGCTCGAGGGCTTCACCTCCTATCAGAACCCCGCGCTGGGCTTCGTCACCGCCCCCGACAACCGCGTCTGGCGGGACTTCCGCACCTACTGGACGAAGTGGATCCACGGCATCCTCATCGTGCTCGCCGTTGCGGCGGTGCTCGGCCTCTTCGTCTGGCGGGGCTCCCAGGGCTACGACCGCGACCCACAGGGCCGGCGCGTGCCGCGCTTCCGCTTCCTCGATCGCGTCGTGCACTGGACGACGGCGATCTCCTTCGTGCTCCTCGCGCTCACGGGCCTCAACCTCGTCTTCGGCCGGCAGCTGATCCAGCCCTGGGCGGGAGACGCCGCCTTCGGCGCGCTGTCGCAGGGCGCGCTCCTCGTCCACAACCAGGTCGGCTTCGCCTTCCTCCTCGGCATCATGGCGATGGCGGGGCTGTGGGTGCAGGACAACCTGTTCAATCGGGTCGACCGGGAGTGGCTGCGCCGGGCCGGCGGGCTTCCCTCGGGGCGGCACGTGCCGGCGGAGAAGTTCAATGCCGGGCAGAAGCTGATCTTCTGGATCTCGATACTCGGCGGGCTCGCCCTGGGCGTCTCCGGCATCCTCCTGATGCTGCCGATCTCGACGATCGGCATGGGCTGGATGCAGGTCCTGCACGGCGGGCATACGATCGTCGCCGCCCTGATGATCGCGACCATCATCGGCCACGCCTATCTCGGCTCGGTCGGCGTCAGCGGCTCCTTCGACGCCATGTGGAGGGGCGACGTGGACCGGCAATGGGCGCGCACCCACCACCCGCTCTGGATCGAGCGGCTGGAGCGCGGCCGCGCAGCCTCGGCCGAGCCCGAGACGCCGCCGCGCGCCGAGCCTGCGGAACAGGAGACCGCTCGATGAGAGCCTTCCTCGCATCCTGCGGCGTCGTCGTCGTGATCGGGCTTCTCGCCTGGGGTATCCTCGCCGGCCTGCTCTCGCAGAGCGCCGGCGAGGCCTACTCGGTCGAGCGGTCCGTGCGCGTCGAGGTCGAGGCCTGGCCCGATCCGGACGGGCTTCTCGGCCATGTCCGCGATCCGATCGGCGGCATCGAGGCGGGGCGCTCCCCCGCCGGGGACTGACGCTCAGTCGGCGGGGCGCGGCGGCGGCCGGCGCCGGTTCCCCGGAGCGGCCTCGCGCGGGTCCGCGTCGTCGTGCGCCTCGTCGATCAGCTGCTGGAGCTCGTCCGTGCTCTCGCCGGGAAGATCGTTGGGCGGAGTGCGCCCGAGGTCGGTGACCTCCGGCGGCAGGCTCTCGAGCACCGAGCCGGCGTCGATCCACGGAACGTCGCGCTCCCAGTCGCGGCCCTGCGCGGACAGCGCCGGCGCGAGGGCGGCCTGAACCATCCCGAAGCCGAGCGCGACGCCGCCCACGGCAGCCGTCGCAATCCAGTGACGTCGCATGCGACCCTCCCGGTCCAGGACGCCTCCGACGGGCGCCCGCGAGCGGCAAACCGGGGAGCGTGGGCGCGGTTCCGAGGCGGGCGCCGACGGCGCCTCGCGGGAGCGCTTCGGAACGCCGGCTGAGCGTCACGGCTCGCGCGGAGCCCGGCGCAGGCGCGTGGCTGGGGCGGCAGGATTCGAACCTGCGAATGGCGGTACCAAAAACCGCTGCCTTACCACTTGGCGACGCCCCAATCCGGCGGGTCGGACCCGCGGCGGTCGCGGACCATAGTGCGCGCGCGCGTGCGAGGCAACGGCTTTCGGTGCGGCGACGCCGCCCCGCGGAAATCGTCCGAGACGCTCGAAACAACGCTTGCGCCCGGCGATCCCGCCCGCTATACCCCCGTCCTCACCAGGGGACCGGAGTGTAGCGCAGCCTGGTAGCGCACCTCGTTCGGGACGAGGGGGTCGCAGGTTCGAATCCTGCCACTCCGACCATTACACTCCAACGGTTTCGCGCGGATGCTCAGATCATCTCGCAGACAGGCTCACAGACAGATTGGGAAGTGCGCATTACGCGGAGGATCGCCGTGGAAGATGCGAAACTCCGAAGGGAAGTGGCGTGCGCTCGGGCCTTGGTAGATCGGTCGCTAGCGGCGCACGAAATGGGGCACGTCGTTGTCGCTTGGTCTCTCCGCTCAAGGTGAGGAGGATAAGAGTCTTAATTGCACGCGAGTCTGAAACTCAATCATTGCAATTACACGCTCGACCTCGTTGGCCACCTCCAAAATTTTCTCGATGATCGGTTCTCCATTGAATGATTTTGTATCTGTGAATACGATATTTACGGGCGCCGAAACTTCATACTCTGCTATGCTACCCATACCAATTTCCATCAATATTATTTCATTTCTAACGCAATCCCACTCAGTATAACCAAAAGTTGACGGAGGGTTGGCACTAAGCTTTTTTATATTCATATTTATTCCCGGCACATCGATCAAAGGTCTCAATAAGGACATATGAGTACTGGGATTCCTAATTCGATTCAAACCAACGAGCAAATCATTACCGCCGACGTAGGGTTTGAGTTCTATAATTATCTGCTGTATCACGTCAGGAATATCTTTGAATTTTTTAGATCTTAACTTGCCGAGCAAATCCGCGTGTGTAGCAGCAAATGGGAACGCTGTATCCTCTGGATCTTTTCTCCCCAAGGCAACTGCAGATGCGTATACTGCGTGATCCAACGCATCACGAAGATTGCTGATGCAATCCTTCAAAACTGTTTTCGCTTCGTCAGGAACTCCCCTAATCAGTTTCAATTTATGAATCTGTTGTCCAAGATCACCTATTTCTACGATATTTTCAAAAGCACTCTGATCAAAATGACGTCTCAGCAGAGCTTCAAGATCCCGAATTAAGCTCCTTGCCCGTTCGAGCAAGATCTTGGGACTGCTGAAAGCTTCTGTTCTCCTCGGCATATCATCCGTCCAGATAGCTCTGTCGCACCGGAGGCAAGCCCAACGCGTGTAGCCGGGAACATCTTGATATACCATCGGTGTGGCGCAGACTACCTATGAAAAGCATAATCCATGACGGCGCTGCCAGTGTCGCGGATCGACCTGATGAGGGCTCGCCGCAGATAGCGGTTCGGTAGCTCCTGGTCCTGAGATCGTCGCTGCGATATGTTTGCCACCTTTTCCGCAACCGATCCCAACCCGATGCCCCTCTCCCTTCGAGCCCGCGACGCCTCCGCGCGAGTGTTCCTAAAGGTCACGGCAACGACGTGCGAACGGCGCCCGAGGCGCGGATGACCGACGATCTCCTCCCAGGCTTCGCCACGCACCGCATCGAGACCGAGCCCGGCGTCGTCATCAACGTCCGCAGCGCCGGGTCGGGCCCGCCGGTCCTGCTGCTGCACGGGCACCCCCAGACCTCCGCCACCTGGTATCGTGTGGCCCCGGCGCTGGCCGAGCGCTTCACGGTCGTCGCGAGCGACCTCCGCGGCTACGGCGACAGCGCCAAGCCGCCGTCCGCTCCCGATCATGCCCCCTACGCCAAGCGGACGATGGCGCGCGACCAGCTCGCCGTCATGCACGCGCTGGGCCACGCGCGCTTCGCCGTCGTCGGCCACGACCGCGGCGGGCGGGTGGCGCACCGCATGGCGCTCGATCATCCGGACGCGGTCTCGCGCCTCGCCGTCCTCGACATCGCGCCGACGCTGACGATGTACGATCGGACGGACCGAGCCTTCGCGACGCGGTACTTCTGGTGGTTCTTCCTGATCCAGCCGCATCCGCTGCCGGAGCGGATGATCGGGGCCGACCCGGAATTCTACCTGCGCCACCACCTCGCGGGCCAGAGCCGCACGCCCGGCGTGCCCGAGGAGCGGCTCGTCGCCGCCTACCTGCGCTGCTACGACGACCCCGCCGGCATCCACGCCATCTGCGAGGACTACCGTGCGGCGGCGACGATCGACCTCGACCACGACCGCGCGGACGATGCCGCCGGCCGGCACGTCGCGGCCCCGCTCCTGGCGCTGTGGGGCGCGAAGGGAACCGTCGGCGCGCTCTACGACGTCCTCGCCACCTGGCGCGAGCGCGCCGGCGACGTCCGCGGCGGCGCCCTGCCCTGCGGCCACCTCCTGCAGGAAGAGGCGCCCGAGGCACTCGTGGCGGCGCTGCTGCCCTTCCTCGCCGAGACCTGACACCCGCCTTTTTCCAGGCATGAGACGTGTTGACGAGCGGGCGGAGTTTACGCAAGCTGTGTCAATTGGACGCGACACATGGGGACGTTCCCCGCGCGCCGGAAGAGGCTGCCATGGACGATCCCAAACGGGACGACCCGAAACGGGCGACGCGGGCGGAGGGCGTGCGCCGCGAGACGACGATCCACGTGCGTGCGCCCGCGCGCACCCGCGACCTGATCGACCAGGCAGCCTCGTCGCTCGGCAAGACGCGCTCGGAGTTCATCCTGGAGAGCGCCCGCGCCCGCGCCGTCGACGTGCTGCTGGACGAGCGGCTGTTCTCCCTCGACGAGGCCCGGCACGCCGGGTTCCTCGAGGCGCTCGACACGCCGCCCGCGGCCCACCCGCGCCTCAAGGCGCTGATGCGCCGGCGCCCCACCTGGGAGGCGTGAGATGCACAAGACCGTCTCCGACGGGCTGCTCGCAGCGCGGCTCTCGGCGCCCGGGCGGCTGACCACGGACTGCGACGTCGGCGCCTTCGCCTGCGGCGATCCCGTGCTCGACGGCTGGATCCGCCGCCGCGCGCTGCGGCGGGACGCGCGCGGCGCGCGCACCTACGCGGTCTGCGCCGAGCGGCGAGTGGCGGGCTTCTTCTGCCTCGCGGCGGGGCTCGTCGTCGCCCCCGATCGCGTGGGCCGTGGTGCGCCGCACCGTCGGGAGGAACCCCGCGACGCACCGATCCCCGTCGCGATCCTGCGCAGGCTCGCCGTCGATTCGGCCTGGCAGGGCCGCGGTCTCGGCGCGGATCTGCTGATGAACGCGCTCCAGCGCGTCGTCGCGACGGGCGCCGACCTCGGCATCCGCGCCGTTCTCGCCCGCGCCGTGGAAGACCGCGCCCGCGCCTTCTACGCCGCGTTCGGCTTCGTACGCCTCGACGACGGGGACGCGGAGACGATGCTGATGCCGGTGGAGACGGCGGAGGGGGTGCTGAGGGGGGCTTGACGGTGGGGGGTGCTCCTCCCCCACCGGGTGAGGTGGATCGGCGCCGAAGGCGACGAGACGGAGGGGGGCGCCGAAGGCGCGTTCGGCGACAGCGGAGAACGACATGCGGCGAGCCGCGGAACCCCGCCCCTGATCCGCTTCGCGGATCGTCCCCGCCCCGATGGGGCGGGAGCGCGGCGAGCGCATGAGCATTTCCGTCGATCCCGTGCCGCGCTAGAACGGGCGCGCCGATCCGCCCGCCCGAGTCTCCCCCATGGCCCGCTCCCCCACCTCCTACGCCGACCTCGCCCCCTCCGCCCTCACCGCGCGCCAGGCGAAGAAGGAGCACGTGCGGCTCGCCGAGGAAATCGCCGGGCACGACCTGCGCTATCACCAGGAGGACGCGCCCACCGTCTCGGACGCGGAATACGACGCCCTGCGCCGGCGGCTCGGGGAGATCGAGCAGCGCTTCCCGGAGCTGGTCGGCACCGCCGAGGCCTCGACCGCGGTGGGCGCCAAACCCGCGGAGAAATTCGCAAAGGTGCGCCACCGCGTGCCGATGCTCTCGCTCGACAACGCCTTCGACGACGCCGAGGTGGGCGAGTTCGTCGGGCGGGTGAAGCGCTTCCTCAACCTGGCCGAGACGCCCGTCTTCACCGCCGAGCCGAAGATCGACGGCCTCTCCCTGTCGCTGCGCTACGAGGACGGGACGCTCGTCACCGCCGCGACCCGCGGCGACGGGACGGAGGGCGAGGACGTCACCTCCAACGCCCGCACGGTCGACGACATCCCCGCCGAGATCCCCGAGCGCGGGGCGATCGAGGTGCGCGGGGAGGTCTACCTCTCCCACGCCGACTTCGCCGCCATCAACGAGCGCCAGGCCGCCGCCGGGAAGCCGCTCTTCGCCAATCCGCGCAACGCGGCTGCGGGCTCGCTGCGGCAGCTCGATTCGCGCATCACCGCGGAGCGGCCGCTGAAGTTCTTCGCCTATGCCTGGGGCGCCATGCCCCCGCCGGCGCCGACGCAGTACGAGGCGGTGCGGCGCTTCGAGCAATGGGGCTTTCGCACCAACCCGCTGATGGCGCGCTGCGCCACGCCGGAGGAGATGCTGGCGCACTATCGCCGCATCCAGGAGGAGCGGCCGAACCTCGGCTACGACATCGACGGCGTCGTCTACAAGGTCGACGACCTCGCGCTCCAGGAGCGTCTCGGCTTCGTCTCCCGCGCCCCGCGCTGGGCGCTGGCCCACAAGTTCCCGCCGCAGGAGGCCTTCACGGTCGTCGAGGCGATCGAGATAAACGTCGGGCGCACCGGCTCGCTCAACCCGCTCGCGAAGCTGCGGCCCGTGACGGTGGGCGGCGTCGTGGTCTCGAACGCGACTTTGCACAACGAGGACTACATAAAGGGCATCGGCGGCAACGGCGAGCCGATCCGTGAGGGGCGCGACATCCGCGTCGGCGACACGGTGAAGGTCTACCGCGCCGGCGACGTGATCCCGAAGGTGGTCGACGTCGTCATCGAGAAGCGGCCGGAGGGGTCGCAGCCCTACGTCTTCCCCACGACCTGCCCCGCCTGCGGCAGCCACGCCGTGCGCGAGGTCAACCCGCGCACCGGCCGCGAGGACGCGGTGCGCCGCTGCACCGGCGGGCTGATCTGCCCGGCGCAGGCGGTGGAGCGCCTGAAGCACTTCGTCTCGCGCACCGCGATGGACATCGAGGGGCTGGGAGGCGAGCGGATCGAGGAGCTCTACGCGGCCGGCCTCGTGCGGGCGCCCCATGAGATCTTCACGCTCGAGGCGCGCAACGCCGAGCGGCTCGACCGGCTGGAGGCGCGCGAGGGCTGGGGGGCGACGAGCGTGCGAAACCTCTTCTCCGCCATCGACGCGCGCCGCGCGCCGGAGCTCGCCCGCTTCGTCTTCGCGCTCGGCATCCCCCACGTGGGCGAGACCGGCGGCAAGCTGCTGGCGCGCCATTTCCACACGTTCGAGGCCCTGCGCGACACCGCGAGGCGGGCGGCGGGCGCGGACGCGAATGCCTACCAGGAGTTCATCGACATCGACGGCATCGGCGCGGTCGTGGCGGACGCGCTGGTGGAGTTCTTCCGCGAGGCGCACAATGAAGAGATGCTCAACGCCCTGCTCGCCCAGGTGACGCCCCGCCCCGCGGAGGTGATCGCCGCGGCCGACAGCCCCGTCGTCGGGAAGACCGTCGTCTTCACCGGCACGCTCGAGCAGATGACCCGCGACGAGGCCAAGGCCATGGCCGAGCGCCTCGGCGCCAAGGTGGCCGGCTCCGTCTCCGCCAAGACCGACATCGTCGTCGCCGGACCGGGCGCGGGCTCTAAGCTGAAGAAGGCGCAGGAGCTCGGCTTGCAGGTGATGGACGAGGACGGGTGGTTCCAGCTCGTGGGGCGGTGAGGGACGCCCACGCCCTCCCTCACTCCCGCACGGCGTCCGGCCGCGCCTCCAGCGCGAAGGCGGCGGCGAAGAGGGCGCGGGTGTAGTCGGTCTCCGGCGCCTCGAAGATCCGGTCCGCCGGCCCCTCCTCCACGACGACGCCGTTCTGCATGACGAGCACGTGGTTGGCGAGCGCGCGCACCACCTTGAGATCGTGCGAGATGAACATGTAGGCGAGCTTGCGCTTCTTCTGCAGGTCGCGCAGCAGGTCGACGATCTGAGATTGCACCGACATGTCGAGCGCCGAGGTCGGCTCGTCCAGCACCACGAATCGCGGCTCGAGCGCCATGGCGCGGGCGATGGCGATGCGCTGGCGCTGGCCGCCGGAGAACTCGTGCGGGTAGCGGTCCATCGCCTGCGGGTCGAGACCGACGTCGAGGAGCGCGCGGGCGACGATCTCGCGGCGCGCGCCGAGCGACAGCCGGCTGTTCATGACGAGGAGCCCCTCCTCGACGATCTGCGCCACCGAGAGGCGGGGCGAGAGCGAGCCGTAGGGGTCCTGGAAGACGATCTGCATGTCCTTGCGATACGGCCGCACGCGGCTCGACTTGAGCCCGTCGAGCCGGTCGCCGAGGAAGACGACGGGGCCCTCCGACGAGATCAGGCGCAGCATGGCGAGCCCGAGCGTGGTCTTGCCGGAGCCGGATTCGCCGACCACGCCCACCGTCTCGCCGGCGCGCACCCGCACGCTCACCCCGTCGACCGCCTTGACGTACCCGACCGCGCGGCCGAGGAAGCCGCGCTTGATCGGGAAATGCACCTTGATCGGCCCCGCCTCGACCAGCGTCTCGGCGTCGGCCGGCACCGGGTCCGGCCGCCCTCTCGGCTCGGCGGCCAGCAGGCGGCGGGTGTATTCGTGCTGCGGGTCGTCGAACACCGCGGCCACCGGTCCGTGCTCGACGATCCTGCCCTGCAGCATGACGCAGACCCGGTCCGCCACCTTGCGCACGATCCCGAGATCGTGGGTGATGAACAGCATCGCCATGCCCAGATCACGCTTCAATTCGGCGAGCAGCGTCAGGATCTGCGCCTGCACGGTGACGTCGAGCGCCGTCGTCGGCTCGTCGGCGATGAGGAGATCGGGGTCGTTGGCGAGCGCCATCGCGATCATAACGCGCTGGCGCTGGCCGCCGGAGAGCTGGTGCGGGTAGGCGTCGAGCCGCGAGGCTGCCTCGCGGATGCCGACGCGCTCGAGCAGCTCCAGCGTCCGAGCACGGGCGTCCTTCTCGGACATCTGCCGGTGGAGCCGCAGGATCTCGCCGATCTGCCGCGAGATCACGTGCAGCGGGTTGAGCGAGGTCATCGGCTCCTGGAACACCATGGTGATGTCCGCGCCGCGCACCTTCATGATGTCCATCTCGGAGGCCGCCAGCAGATCGCGCCCCTTGAAGTGGATCTCGCCCGAGGGATGCGAGGCGGTGGGGTATTGCAGGAGCTTGAGGATGGACAGCGCCGTCACCGACTTGCCGGACCCGGATTCGCCGACGAGCGCCACCGTCTCGCCCTTGGCGATGTCGAAGGACACGCGATCGACGGCGAGCGTGGTGCGCCCGGCTTGCGTGAAGGCGACGGAGAGGTCGCGCACGGAGAGGAGGGGGGTGGTGGTCATGCTTGTTTCAGCAGTTCTTTGATGGCTGGCGCCAACGGTGGCACACGAGTCATTCCGCTCGGAAGGCGTATGCGCCTGTCGCTCGCGAGGAACGCGGAACAACCACTTCTTATCGCCGTAACGGCGTGGATCGAGTCCGGAAGGAAATTGCGCCGGTCGGCATTATCGACCGTCGCCTGGCCGGCACGGGCCCGATACTGTGCAGTTTCGATCAGAATCTCGCGCGTCACTGCGACGAGCTCGATGGCGCGCGACCAAATCAGAGCCTGCTTGTAGGCGCGCGTGAGTGTCACGTTTCCGGTTCGCTCCGGCACGACCAGGACCTCGGCGAGCGTCAAGTCGCTCGTGAACAGCGAAATCCGGCCCTGCAGGGCGGCGTTCAGGAGCAGCTTCATCGCATCGGAATCGTCGCCCGTGGTTTCGAAAGCGACCACGAACGCATTCGTGTCGACGTAGACCCGCACGACATCACCGCTCACGATGCGACCACTCTTCCCTGATGGACCGC
Organism: Salinarimonas sp. NSM; assembly: GCF_052380005.1. Lineage (NCBI taxonomy): Bacteria > Pseudomonadati > Pseudomonadota > Alphaproteobacteria > Hyphomicrobiales > Salinarimonadaceae > Salinarimonas > Salinarimonas sp. NSM. The sequence goes on along the minus strand of NZ_JBQTCJ010000020.1, from coordinate 7,265 downwards.
ACGTACGCGTCGATCTCTTCGAGCGAAGAGAAGTTATTCTGCCGAAAGGCGAATATCTCGTCCAGCGTCATCGGCGCCTCGTCGTCGACGGCCTTCGCATCGGCCTCGACGGTCACCTCCACCGTCGCGAACGCCCTCGGGTCGAGCCCCTCCCGCAGGTGCTCCGGCAGATCTCCCACCGGGATGTGGTGCTTCACGACCTTGTTCACCGCCAGGTCCTCCTCTGGCTCATCATACCCCACCCTCACGTGAACGTCTTCCTCGGGTCGAAGGCGTCGCGGACCGCCTCGCCGACGAAGATGAGGAGCGAGAGCATCAGCGCTATGACGAAGAAGCCCGTGAGGCCGAGCCACGGCGCCTGCAGGTTCGCCTTGCCCTGGGCGAGCAACTCGCCCAGCGAGGGCGAGCCCGGCGGCAGCCCGAAGCCGAGGAAGTCGAGGGAGGTGAGCGTCGTGATCGAGCCGTTGAGGATGAAGGGCAGGAAGGTGAGCGTCGCCACCATGGCATTGGGCAGGACGTGCTTCCACATGATCCTGGCGTCGGACACGCCGAGCGCGCGCGCGGCGCGGACGTACTCGAAATTGCGCGCGCGCAGGAACTCGGCGCGCACGACGCCCACCAGCGACACCCACGAGAACAGGAGCAGGATGAAGAGCAGCACCCAGAAGGTCGGCGTGATCACGGACGCGATGATGATGAGCAGGTAGAGCGAGGGGATCGCCGTCCAGATCTCGATCACGCGCTGGAAGATCAGGTCCACCCAGCCGCCGAAATAGCCCTGCACCGCGCCGGCGACGACGCCGATGAGCGAGGAGGCGACGGCGAGGATCAGCCCGAACAGGACCGAGATGCGAAAGCCGTAGATCAGCCGCGCCAGCACGTCGCGGCCCTGGTCGTCGGTGCCGAGCCAGTTCGTCTCGAGGTCGGAGCACTGGTCGACGTCGATGCGCGCCACCGCCTGGGCGCATTGCGCGTCGTCGAGCATCCAGGTCGGCGGGGCCGGCGCCGGCACCGGGAGGTTGAGGTTGTGCGTCGAGTAGTGGAAGCGGATCGGCGGCCAGAGCATCCAGCCGTTCGCCTCGATTTCCTCGGCGATGAACGGGTCGCGGTAGTCCGCGACCGCGAGGAAGCCACCGAACTTCTCCTCCGGATAATCGACGAGGACCGGATAGAGCAGCTCGCCCTTGTACATGGCGAGGATCGGCTTGTCGTTGGCGATGAACTCCGCGAACAGCGTCACGACGAACAGGACCATGAAGATCCAGAACGACCAGAGCCCGCGCTTGTTCGCCTTGAAGTTCTGCAGGCGCCGGCGGTTGATCGGCGTGAGGTTGAGCAGGCCCCTGTTGGCCACCGGCGGGGCCAGGCGCTCGCCTTCGAGGGGCTTCCTGAGATCGACGCTGACGTTCATCTCAGACCTCCCGCGTCTCGAAGTCGATACGCGGGTCGATCCAGACGTAGGTGAGGTCCGAGATCAGGTTCACCACGAGGCCCAGGAGCGAGAAGATGTAGAGCGTCGCGAACACGACGGGGTAGTCCCGGTTGACGATCGCCTCGAAGGAGAGGAGGCCGAGCCCGTCGAGCGAGAAGATCGTCTCGATCAGGAGCGAGCCGGCGAAGAAGGCGCCGATGAAGGCGCCGGGGAAGCCGGCGATGACGATCAGCATGGCGTTGCGGAAGACGTGGCCGTACAGAACCTGCCGCTCCGACAGGCCCTTCATCCGCGCCGTCATGACGTATTGCTTGCGGATCTCGTCGAGGAACGAGTTCTTGGTGAGCAGCGTCGCGGTGGCGAAGGCGCCGAGCGCCATGGCCGTGATCGGCAGGGCGATGTGCCAGAGGTAGTCGAGCGCCTTGCCCACGAGCGAAAGCTCGTCCCAATTGTCGGAGGTGAGCCCGCGCAGCGGGAATATCTGCCAGAACGAGCCGCCGGCGAAGAGCACGATGAGCAGGATCGCGAACAGGAAGCCGGGGATGGCGTAGCCGACGATGACGATCGCCGAGGTCCACCAGTCGAAGGGCGTGCCGTCCCGCACCGCCTTCTTGATCCCCAGCGGGATCGAGATGGCGTAGGACAGGATCGTCATCCACAGCCCGAGCGTGATCGAGACGGGGAGCTTCTCGACGATGAGGTCGACCACCGTCACGTCGCGGAAGTAGCTCTCGCCGAAGTCGAAGCGGATGTAGTTCCAGATCATCAGCCCGAAGCGCTCGTGCGCAGGCTTGTCGAAGCCGAACTGCGCCTCGAGCTCGGCGATGAACTGCGGGTCGAGACCCTGCGCGCCGCGGTAGGTGGAGGTGGCGTCCCCTCCCCCGCCGCCGCCCATCGTGTCGCCGCCGCCGCCCGAGAAGCGCGCGGTGGCGCCGACGTCGGTGCCCTGGATCTGCGCGATGATGCGCTCGACCGGGCCGCCGGGGGCGAACTGGATGATGACGAAGGAGATGAGCATGATCCCGAACAGGGTCGGGATCATCAGGAGCAGGCGTCTCAGGATGTAGGCGAGCATCTGGTCCGTTCACTGGCAGGGTCGCGCCACGGCGCGGGTGTTGGGTCACGCAGGCCGGCCGCGCCGGTCCGCCGTCATCCGCGCCGCCGGTTCGCCCGCGCCGCCCTTTCCGGATCGTACCACCAGGTGCCGAAGCCGGCCTGGGCGTAGCGCGGGCGGCGCTCCGGGCGCGAGAACTCGTCCCAGTAGGCGACCCAGTCGTTCGAATTGTACCACATCGGCATGCTGTAGCGCCCGGCCCGCAGGATGCGATCGATGGCGCGGCCCGCCGCGCTGGCGTCCTCCCGCGTCTGAGCCCGCGCCCCGATCGCGATGAGCGCATCGATCGCCGGATGGGCGATACCCGCGTAGTTGCGGCTCCCCGGCGTGTCGGCCGCCTGCGAGCCGTAGAGCGAGAGGAGGCTCTCGCTCGGATAGAGGCCGCCGGTGAAGGCCGAGATCACGGCCTCGAAGTCGAAGTCGAGCAGCCGGCGCTGGTACTGCGCGGCTTCGGGAAGAACGATCGATCCCGCGATCCCGAGCAGGCGCAGCGTGGAGACGTAACGCTGGAAGTGCGGCTCGAAGGCCGAGGTGCTCACCATGAACTCGATCGTGAACGGCTCGCCCGTCGGCAGAAGGAGCTCCGTCCCGCGCCGCGTGCAGCCGGCGTCCGCGAGGAGCGCGCCGGCCCGGCGCAGCTGCTCGCGATCGCGGCCCGAGCCGTCGGACATCGGCGGAACGACCGCCTCGCCGAAGACCTCCGGCGGCAGCGAGTCGCGCCAGGGCTCGAGCAGGGCGAGCTCCTCGGGCGTGGGTGGGCCCTTCGCCTCGGAGGGGCTGTTCTTGAAGTACGAGTCCTGCCGCTCGTAGGAGGAATACATTATGTCCCGGTTGATCGACTCGAAGTCGAACGCGAGCATCAGGGCCTCGCGGACCCTCGTGTCGGCGAACTTCGCGCGCCTGAGGTTGAAGTTCAGGGTCTGCACGCCGCCGGGCCGCTCGTGCGCGACCTCCTCCTTGATCACCCGCCCCTCGCGCACGGCCGGGAAGTCGTACGCGTTCGCCCAGATGCGTGAGGTCGCCTCGGTGCGGAACGTGTATTCCCCGGCGCTGAAGCCCTGGAAGGCCACGTCGCGGTCGCGGTAGTAGCGGTAGGTCACGCGGTCGAAATTGTTCACGCCGCGGTTGACCGGCAGGTCCGCGGCCCAGTAGTCGGGCACGCGCTCGATCGTTACGAAGCTGCCCTGACGGAAGTCGCCGATGCGATAGGGGCCCGAGCCGAGGATGGGCTCCAGGGTCGAGGCCTGGAAGTCGCGCCCCTCGAACCAGGCGCGCGGAAGGACCGGCAGTCCGGCCACGGTGAAGGGTATGTTGCGCGAGCGCCCGGGCGCGAAGCGCACCTCGACGAGGCGCTCCTCCAGCGCCTCGACGCTCTCCACCTCGGCGAGGACGAGGCGCAGCACGTTGTGGCCCTGCTCCTTCAACGTCGTGATCGAGAAGGCGACGTCCTGCGCCGTCAGCGGCGTGCCGTCGTGGAAGCGCGCCTGCGGCCGCAGGCGGAAGCGGAAGGCGAGCCCGTCGCGCGAGCGCGAGACGGTCTCGGCCAGAAGGCCATAGACCGAGGTCGGCTCGTCGCCCGATCCGGTCATCAGGCTGTCGAAGGTCGATTCGACGCCGTAGGCGCCGATGCCCCGATCGACGAAGATGTTGAACGTGTCGAACGTGTTCTCGCCCTGGTTGAACACCCGGGTCGAGACCAGCGTCGACGCCACGCCGCCCTTCGGCGCCTCAGGATTCACGTAGGGAAAGTGAGTGAAGTCGGGAGGCAGGGCGAGATCGCCGAACAGCGACATGCCGTGGCGCTCGACGAAGTCCTCGTCGACCTGCCCGACGGAGCTCACCGCCTCGAAGTCCGCCAGCGCGCCACCTGGAAGCGCGAGCGCCCCGCCGACCGCCGCGACACCCTGGAAGAAGCCGCGGCGGGTGATCCCGCGGCCCGCAACGCCGTTCCTCATCGTGCAGCCCCCGTCTCGCGCGCCTTCTCGGCGTCGTACCACCACACCGTTGGGAAGGCCGCGCCCGCGTAGCGCGGCATCGTCTCGGGGTGCGAGAAGCGATTCCAGCGCGCCGTGCGCTGCTCCCCGAGATACCAGTGCGGAATGACGTAGTCGTTGTGCAGCAGGACCCGGTCGAGCGCCTTCGTCGTCGCCACGAGCTCCTCGCGGGTGCCGGCGCGCACGAGGCGCTCGATCAGCTCGTCGACGACCGGGTTCCGGATCCCGGCGACGTTGTCCGAGCCCGCGAGGTCCGCCGCGCGCGAGCCCCACATGTCACGCTGCTCGTTGCCGGGCGAGAGCGATTGCGGCCACAGGTGCGTGACGATGTCGAAGTCGAAGGCGCGCAGGCGGTTCTCGTACTGCGCGCTGTCGACGATGCGAACGGCGAGCCGGATGCCGAGCCGCTCGAGCGCCTGGGCGTAGGGGAGCGCGTAGCGCTCGTGCGAGGGCAGGTCGAGGAGGAGCTCGATTTCGAGAAGCTCGCCCGTTTCGGCATTCACGCGCCGGCCGCCCTCGACGACCCAGCCGGCCTCGCGCAGCAGGCGGTCGGCCTCACGCAGGTTGTCGCGCCGCGCCTGGGCGTCGCCGCTCGTGGGGTTGGTCCAGGTTTCGGTGAAGACGGCGTCGGGGATGCGGCCGCGGTACTCCTCCAGGATCTCGAGCTCGCGGCCCTCCGGCAGTCCGGAGGACGCCAGATCGGTGCCCTCGAAGAACGAGTCGATGCGCTCGTAGGCGCCGAAGAAGATCGTGCGGTTGATGTCCTCGAAATCGAAGGCGTAGTTCAGCGCCCGGCGCACCCGCTCGTCCTGGAAGCGCTCCTGGCGCAGGTTCGGCACGAACGCCTGCATGCGGCCGGACGCGAGCATCGGGAAGGTCTCGAGCGCGACGGCGCCGCGCTCGCGGGCCGGGAAGCCGTAGCCCTGCGCCCAGTCGCGCGCGGAGACCTCGGTGCGGAAGTCGTAGGCGTCGCCCTTGAACGCCTCGAGCATCACCGTCTCGTCGCGGAAATACTCGTAGCGAATCGTGTCGAAGTTGTATTTTCCAACGTTCGTCGGGTGATCGACGGCCCAGGCGTCCGGCACGCGCTCGTAGGTGATGCTGCGCCCGGGGCTGTAGTCCGCGAGCCGGTAGGGTCCCGAGCCGAGCGGCGGCTCCAGGCTCGTGCGGTCGGCGGACCGCGACGGGTCGGTCCACCAGTGCTCGGGCAGAACCGGGAGCTGGCCCATGATCTTCGGCAGCTCCTTGTTGCCTTCGACGGCGAACCGGAAGGTCACCTCGCCCTCGGCGGTCTCCTCCGCCGCCTCCACGTCGGCGTAGTAGCTCTTCATCATCGGGTTAGACGCCTTCAGCGTCTCGAAGGACCAGATCACGTCCTCGACAGTGATCGGCACACCGTCGTGCCAGCGCGCGTCCGGGTCGAGCCGGAAGGTGACGCTCGAGTAGTCCTCCGGAAAGCGCATCGCCTCGGCGATCAGGCCGTAATCGGTCAGCGGCTCGTCCATCGAGGGCGTCATCAGGGTCTCGTAGACGAGCCCGAGGCCCGCCCCGAGATTGCCCCGCACGCCGGCCAGCATGTAGTTGAAGTTGTCGAAGGTCCCCATGGCGGCGAGCCGCACGAGGCCCCCCTTGGGCGCATCGGGGTTCACGTAGTCGAAATGCGCGAAGCCGGGCTCGTATTTCGGCTCCCCGATGAGGGTAGCGGCGTGGCGCCACGCGCCGGCGTCGGCGGCGCTGCCGTCGGAGGTCTGGGCCTGCGGCGCGAGGGGTGCGCAGAGGCCGAGCGCGAGAACGGCGGCGGTCAGGAGGCGTCTCGTCAAGCGATTCCTCACGGCTGGCATGGGCGTGGATGCGAGTATGGTGAGAGCATGGGATGCTGTCCACATTCGGGACGTCGCCGTTTCGCTTGGTGCTCGAAATCGTCGCACCCGGCACGGCGGGCGCGTGGGGCGGACCGCGGCGGCAGGCCTCGGCCACGGCCGCGATTGCATCGGCGGCCGCGCTCGCCAAATCATGGGTGTGGACGAGCTCGAGGACGGCTCGACGGGAGGGACGCGATGAGCGGCGGCGACTCGAAGAATGGCGGAGCCGTGACCGGGCGCGGCGAGACGCGCCCCGGCGCCGCCGCGCGACCGGGCGGGATCGACGCCTTCCTCGACGAGGCCCGCGCCCTCGCGCCGGCGCCGCCGCGGGAGGGCCGCGGGCGGCTCGTCTTCGCGCTCGACGCCACGATGAGCCGCCAGCCGACCTGGGACCTCGCCTGCGGCCTGCAGGCGCAGATGTTCGAGACGGCCTCGCAGATCGGCGGGCTCGACGTGCAGCTCCTGTATTTCCGCGGCTTCGGCGAGTGCCGCGCCTCGCGCTGGGTGGGCGAGCCCAAGGCGCTCACCGGGCTGATGAGCGGCATCGAGGTGCGCGGCGGCCAGACGCAGATCGCCCGCGCTCTGGGGCACGTCCGCAAGGAGGGCGAGGCCGGTCGCGTCGACGCCTTCGTCTACGTGGGGGACGCGTTCGAGGACGAGATCGATGCGGTCTGCGCCCGCGCCGGCGAGCTCGGGCTCATGGGCATCAAGGGCTTCGTCTTCCAGGAGGGCGGCGATCCGGGCGCCGAGCGCGCCTTTCGCGAGATCGCGCGCCTGACGGGCGGGGCCTTCGCGCGCTTCGACGCGGCGGCGCCCGGCGCGCTCGCCGGCCTCTTGCGCGCGGCCGCGGCCTATGCGAGCGG